>JANMZN010000292.1:0-2603 GCA_031383285.1 Segetibacter sp. | reverse complement strand
CCGGACATTCATCTTTGTCATCAATAATCGGCGTAAGTTGAGTTATACCCGTAGCAGCTGTACATCCGCCAAATGCAAGTGCAGCATTGGTAGCACATGTGTATAAAGCACCCTGATAACATGATGCATCTGGTGCTGTTCTTTTAACGCCGTTAGAAACTGCATAATTCATCAACTTAGGTGGGTTTACGCCACCCTGCGAACCGGCTATAATATGTCCGAGATTGAGCCCATGCCCCAACTCATGCAGCAACACCGTTTCTAAATCAATGGTTGATGAGCCCGGAGGGCAAGGACCTAACTCAAACGTAGTAGTACCTGTAGAATAAGAACTTCGAATGTTCACATCAAATTCGGGCTTTCTATAATCCACTGAAGATGCCGGTGAGCAATAGCTGTTAAAGGAATAGCAAACAGCCAATACCCCGGCACTTAACGGAGTTCCGTTAGCGGCATTGTCCATAAAGACTACGCACTTTCCATCTCCACTTGCATTGCTCGTGCTCGTAGAACTACCAATAGCTACGTTAAGGCCCGCAACTTCTACCCATGTAGTTAATGCTCTATTATATGTGGCAACAGCTTCAGCCGTAAGTGTAGTGGAATACTGCATAGTATAACCACCTGAACCATTTAAATTGGAAAGGTTCGATTGCTTAGTAAAATTGTCCGCAGTGAACGAAAGAATGCTATAGAAAACAGTCAGTTGGCTCAACGAAGTAGCTGTAGCACCGCTTGCATCCATTACGTTAATGACCCCCGTTCCTGCACGGGTGGGAACTCTAATTTTTATCTCAGTATCTGTCCAGGAAACAATTAAGTTGCTTGTATAGGGTACATCAAACTTTATCCCACTTGACGGATCATAGTTGCAATCACCGAAGCGGACTTTAGCTAATCCCGAAGGAGTACCAAAATCAATACCGGTAATGGTAAGTAGATTGTTAGTTGGATCGCTTGTTGCTCCTGAATTAACTGTAGTGGGCGAAAAAGAAGCTATATACGAATTAGGTCTTCCTTGATTAGCACCATGATTCCCAATTTTTAATGAAGGATCAACAGTAACAAATTTTCTACCTGATAGATTTGCTAACAAAGGATAAACATCACCTGCAATACTATTATAATTGTTAAATGGATCAGCAGCCGTATTCGCTTCTACATTGTATTTAAAAAATCCCTGCGTGCTGGCATATACATCCCATAATTGTCCGCCAGCAGGTGAAGTTTTTATCCTGTTTTCAGGAAAACAAAAAAATACACCAACCTCTTTTTCAGATAGTTCCAGCAAATCGCTTACAGTTACATTGTCATAGCCAACCGATCCACCTTGTGTGAGAATTTCTATGTAATTTTTTTGCAAAGAGCCTTTGAAAATTTTATAGACCTTAACTTTATTGGAAGTAAAAATCATCGTATGCTCCACATTCCAAAACGAAACCTGGCTAACGACTTCCCCTTCAACAATTAATGTTGCGTTTGATGCTTTCTCAGCATTAGAAACAGGATACAATGCCTGACCAAAAGTCAATAAACTGGCAGAAACAAAAACTATGAAAATTGAAATCTTTCTCATGTTATTACAATAATTCTTTTTAATAATTAAGATGTATAAATATAAATAATTCTTTCAAAACATACAGCAATTCTTTTACGCTGAAAGTAAAAATCATTGGTAATTGCGTAACATAGTAGAGGATAATTACCAAAACAAAAAGAGCCTGCATTAAAAATGCAGGCTCAAATATAATTTTAGAATTGTATTATCGCTCCAATGTTACTGCATACAAACCAGTAAACCAGCCTGAAGTAGCACCTGCGAAACCCAATTGAAACTTTAGATTTATTTTTTGATTACAATATTCAAAAGTTCCTTCACGACCTGCAAACGGTCTTACTGCAACCTGAGAACCTGCATAAGTAGCACTAAGCGTACCTGCATCACCAATACCTGAACTTTGCTCTACTACATTACAAGTTTGGTTGGTACGGTCTGTCCAATCCAAATTGAAAGTGATGTCATTCCAAGTAGAAGTACCACCTGCATCCCACAGGTTGTAAATTTTGATGGTTCCTGTAGTTGGACCCGTTTGTACAGCAGAAGAGACCCTTGCAGTATACGGACCATAAGGAGTTCCCGCATTGTAAGACTCTATTGTATTAACATAGTTACCAACTAGTGTACTCAGGTTAAAAGTAGAAATTAAATTATTACAAGGTGGTGGAGGTCCGCTTACATAAAGCGTGTACGTCATGTTGTAATCTGAAGTAGCGACACCCGGGCTTGTAATGGTAAAAATCAAAGTATCCTTCTCATCCAAAAGATAAGATGACTGATTACCTGTTACAACCAAAGAATCAATAACCTGATTAGCATCAAAAGTGAAAGACTTCTTATTTAAAGTGAAATCTGTACCTTCTACAGCACCACTTGGTGAAGAGACACTAATAGTAACAGTTCTTTGAGAACTAGAAACAGTAGTTAGACCGATAGGAATTTTAAACACATCACCTGCGGTGACTATTTTGTAACTTCCTGAAGTTTTGTTAGTAAAATGCGCTTGCTCAGGTGGTGTTGTTCCAATCCCTTCTTCTTTTTTACA
>JANMZN010000288.1:0-3971 GCA_031383285.1 Segetibacter sp. | reverse complement strand
GTGAATTTCATCGCTTGATACAGCACCTGCTTCTCTTATTTTCATTAGCGCTTCCCATACTTCGGGATAATTTGTTTTGATTTCGTGGTTGCTATTGTCATCATTTTTTTGCCACATAATAAAGCTGTGAAAACTGTTTGCTAGTACGAGGTGACTAACATTTGCAGGATATTTTAAAGCATATCCCTGTGCTACAACTCCACCATAAGAGTGACCCAACACATTAACCTTGTTAAGGCCTAATGCTATACGCAAACCTTCTACATCTTCAATGTCGCGTTGCAAAGAATAGGCTGTTACCTCTTTTGCAGTATCAGATTTGCCTCTTCCAAAGCCATCGAAATAGGTGACCATATTGTCTTTTGCCAAAGAGTCGAAACTGCGCAATCCTATATGTACACCGCCGGGTCCGCCGGGAATGATAATAATCGGATCGCCTTGACCTGCAATTACCACCCACAATTTAGCACCATTAACATTTACATATTTGCCATCTTTCCAGCTATCAGGGTAGGGTTGGGCCGATAAGGTTTGAATAGTAATGCAAAAGCAAATCAGTAATAAGATTTTGTTGATGGTTGTTGCTTGCTTCATGGTGAAATCCTCCATTTTGGTTTAGTCTTTTTGTTTCTTTACATACTTGGTGAGTATCACAATCATTTGGCCTTCTATTCTACCCTCTATTTGTTCAACATTGTTTTCTACGAGGTGAATATTTCTAATGATTGTTCCAACTTTTGCATTTACAGTTGAGCCTTTTACATTTAATGATTGTGTAAGTAAGACAGTATCTCCTGTGTTCAACACATTACCATAGGCATCTTTGTGCAATGCTACGATGCCATCGTTTTCATGATCGCCTGTTGCTTTAGCCCACTCAAGGTTATCGTCATCAAGAAACAACATATCAAGATTGTCAGAAGCCCAGCTTTCGTTCTTTAACCGGTTCAACATTCTCCAGGAAACAATCTGAATGCCAGTTACTTCGCTCCACATACTGGTTGACAAACACTGCCAATGTTCCTGTTCCATTTCTGCTTTCTTTTCTATTTGCGACTTGCATGTAGAACAGATCATGAAGCAGTTATTTTCATTTTTGCCTTTTGAGGGAAGTACTTCATAAATGGTAACACTATCTGTTGAATTACATAGTTCACATTTGTTTTTACTACGATTTTGAAGCACTTCTTCCAGTTTCATAATACTTATAATTAGGGAGTGAAGGTAAAGGAACCACAGCTAATGAAGATAAGGAGACTGAAATTTATGTATAGAAGCAACCTATTTGGGCTTTTATACTGTATTCATTTACTTTGTCATACCATTTTATTTTTTGGCTATTAAAAATAAAATCCTGATTTGCTGATTACATTTTCCATTATTTTTATCTAATGAGAAAATGGGGGTTATTTATTATTTTTTTTGTAAGCATTGAAAATTCATTTGCTCAAAACGACTATTGGCAGCAGTACCTTAGGTTTACCATAAATGTTGAGCTAAATGACATAGACAAAACTTTAACAGGTGATGAAAGTATGGTTTATAAAAACTATTCGCCTGATACTTTAGGTTTCATTTGGTTTCATATTTACCCCAATGCCTACAGGAATGAGAGTACAGCATTATTTCAGCAGATTAAATACGAACCCGAACACCAGAATAACATGACGAGCTATTCGAAAGGATCAATTAAAAATTTAGCTTTTACCGTTAATGGTGTAGTCGCAAAGGTAGAGCCTCACAAAAAGAAGTCATATATTGACATTATCAAAGTTATTTTACCTACTCCATTATTGCCCGGAGATTCAGTACTGATTAATACTCCATTTCTGGTTCAATTGCCTTCTTATTTTTCCCGATCAGGTTTTGCTGCCGGAGAATTTATGGTATGCCAATGGTATCCTAAACCCGCAGTTTATGATAAGAATGGGTGGCACGAAATGCCTTACTTAGATATGGGTGAGTTTTATAGTGAATATGCCTCGTATAAAGTAAACATTAAATTGCCATCGCCCTATGTGGTAAGTGCAACAGGCGTACTTCAGAATGACGCAGAATTACAGGCTTATAAAACACTTGGTTCATTGAATGCTACTAATGCAAAAAAGGCTAAATCTTTTTTACCTATTGCTTCGGATGCCGTTAAAACACTTACCTACATTGCAGATAGTGTACCAGATTTTGCATGGTTTGCAGACAAATCTTTTATCATTCAGTATGATACAATCATCATGAATTCAGGAAGGATAGTTGACGCTTTTACCTTTTATCATGATAAGCGCTCAGCTTGGATGGAAAGTTTAAAATATGTAAAGGATGCAGTTAGGTATTATAGCAGGTCAATTGGCGAATATGCTTATCCCATAGTTCAGGCAGTGGATGGTCCGAAGAATAGTTCGAGTGGTGGGATGGAGTATCCTATGGTCACATTAGTTATCATGCCTGAGGCAAAACCATTTCAATTAGATGCTGTAATTGCCCATGAAGTTGGCCACAATTGGTTTATGAGTATGTTAGGCACCAATGAGCGCACCTACCCATGGATGGACGAAGGGCTGAACACCTATTTTGAAATGTGGTATGAAGCTGAGCCATTTTTAGCCGCTTCATTACTTGCTCAGAAAATTCCATTGGAAAATAAACATCTTGTTGAGCAAAAATTCGTTGAAATGACAATTTCATCAATAAAGCTAAATAATGCTGACCCTGCTTTATCAACCCCTTCAGCAGATTACTACAATAGTGCAGTTTATGGAGGTTTATATTTAAAAGGTGCTTTATGGATGTTTCTGTTAGAAAGGGCAGTGGGCAAAGAAAAAGTGAACCTTGCTTTTCAGAACTACTTTAGATTGTGGAAAAATAAGCATCCAAAACCGGCTGATATGCAGGCAGCATTTGAGCAGGCAATTAAAGGAAAACTAAATCAGTTCTTTGGGTTGTTAGATAAAAAGGGAAAATTGGAATAGTGAGTATGTATGATCAAGGTAGAAATAAAATCAATTCTCCGACTTGCGGAATAAGAAATTTTTCATGTTACTTCGCAAAGCAAATTTTCTGAATCTAAAAAACAGTTATGTCTCGCATCTGCCTTTTTCCCGGAACCTTTGACCCTGTTACGCTGGGCCATGTTGACATCATTAACCGTTCTTTGGGTCTTTTTGACAAGGTGATTATTGGTATAGGCAAAAATTCAAACAAAGCTCCTTTTTTTTCTGAAGAGAAAAGGTTGGAATGGATAAAGGAAATCTATAAAAATGAACCAAAAGTAGATGCACTTGTTTATGAAGGATTGACAGCTGATTGTTGTAGAAAGGTTGGAGCAAAGTTTATTTTGAGAGGCATACGGTATGTCAGCGATTTTGAATACGAAAAAGCAATAGCTGATATGAACAGAAGCCTGGATGGTAGCATTGAAACTATTTTTCTCACTTGTCTTCCTCAATTTACTTCTGTAGCTAGTACACTTGTACGAGATGTCATTAAAAATGGCGGAGATGTAAGGCAATTTGTACCCGATGTAGTACTAGAAACAATTAAATCAAACAATCAACAATAATTATGGCAACAAAAATCACGGTTAACAACAACGGATCTCTAAGAATTGAAGGAGATTTTGAAATGGTAGATAAGAATGGTAACACTTATGGGCTAGGCGGCAGGCAAGTAATATCCTTGTGCCGTTGCGGATTGTCTAAAAACAAACCCTATTGCGATGGCTCGCATAAAGGTGGTTTTGACCACGATGCAGAAGCCTTTGATTTGCCACAAAAAACAAATCCACCCGCTTAATCAGCGGGTTTTTTTTTGAAATATTGTTGAACGATTTCAATTACATTTTGATAAGTGTTGCTGAAGTAAAAGGGTAGTTCTTCCTGAGAAACCCATTTCAGTTCTGATATTTGTTCCTCAGCCTGCGGTATCAAAGGTTGCTTGCTGTTCGCTTTCATGGCGTACCAATGGGTTTCTTTTTT
>JANMZN010000281.1:0-13290 GCA_031383285.1 Segetibacter sp. | reverse complement strand
TTGAATTTGAAACAGATTGGGTACATTTAAGAACAAGTAATACAGAACCCATTATCAGAATCTACGCAGAAAGTAATTTTGAAACCACTGCTGATAATATTGCCAAGAGAATAATGAGTGATATTAAGGAGAATATGTAGGGCATTTTCTTCTTGAATTTTTTTATAATGTCCCGGCAATTAATGAAATAAATAAAAAAAGTCTGGCTTTGAAACCAGACTTTCTAATAATGAGGTGAGGTAGCTTATTTGGAATAAGTTCTTACCATAAAAATGCAATCTTCAATCTTCTTTATCTGTTGAACTCTATTCATTCCTTTAATTGCAGAAACGGAAGGCAATTTAAGTTTGGAAGTTGTATCAGCCTCCTTTAATCCATCAACTGCGGTAAATATATTTTTAGACTTAATAGCAAAAACAACACCTTCTGCATTTTGTTGAGCCGTGCTGAGAATACCAATAACTTCTCCGCTTTTGTTGAGCACAGGTCCACCACTATTACCAGGATTTGCACTAACTGCTATCTGACAAGTTACTGAATCGTTATTAAAACCAGTCTTTGCACTCAGATAACCCTCATTGTAAACGATCTCATCTCTTGGATAGCCAAGGGTGAAGATTTGCTCACCAAGATCAACGTTGTTTTTTCTGATACTATATGGAAGAGTAACAAAGGATTTATAATCTTCGTCTTCAATGCGGAGAATGGCAAGGTCCTTAGCTTCGTCTATAAAGGCAATGACAGCTTTAAATTCTTGGCCGTTCGAATTCTGCACTACTATCGTTGATGAACCTTTAATAACGTGTGAATTAGTAATAAGGTATCCTGAACCATCAATTAAAAAACTAGTACCACCACTTACCGGTCTTTCATTCTGAGGAACCTTAGACCTGATGTCATTTATCTGAATGCTTTGTTGGTTCAGGTTGTGCTTAATGGCTTGGATTTGTCTTCCCAACGCCTTTAAAGCACCTTGGTCATTAACTGGCGTGAAATAAGTAACTAATGCGCTAATAAACAAAGCTGTAACACCGGCAATTGAAGCAGCAATAGCAACTACCTTCTTGTATTTTACCCACATCCTTAAAAGTTTTCCACCTTCTAAGGCTGAGGATTCGTTGATTTCGCTTTTATCAAGTAGTTCATTATGGGTTATATGCAATTGGTGTTTGAAGTCACGTGTGCTTCCATAACTTTCTATTTGATGAAGAAAAATAGCATGTTCAACCACTAATTGGTCTACTTCTGGTGTTTCTTTCCTTAGTTTTTCAAAATACGCTTTCTCTTCAGGGCTTAATTCACCTCTAAGATATCGTTCAACTGCTTCAATTAATAAAATGTCTTCCATCACTAGTCTACTATATTATATTGAGAAAAAAATAATTTCTTAAGCCTCATTAGACACTTATACTTCTGATTTTTGGCATTGTCGGCATTGGTATAACCGTATAACGATGCAATTTCAGTCATGTCTTTTTTTTGCAAATAGTAAGCTTCTAATAACCCTTTGCAAGGTTCACCCAAACTTCCTAATGCTTTTTCCATTATTACAAAATCTGCATTTCGCTTTTCCTGGAATTCAATATCTTCTTCCACCGGTACAGTCTCTTCAAGGCTTTCAACGTTTGAAGAAAATCTATTGAGCTGTTGTAGCCTTTTAAGCCATAGCCTCCTACAAATGGAGTATACATAGGTTTTTATTTGACAGGTTAATACAAATGATTCTGACTTCGCATTTTCATATAGCACAATCATCGCTTCCTGAAATATATCCCTCGCATCATCAAAAGACCCGTTATTATTGAGTATAAAAGACTGGACCATACTAAAATTACTTTTATAAATGGTCTCAATTGCCTTTCTATCGTCTCTTGCTAGTCCGTTTAATAATACTTGTTCGTTTAGTTCGGCTTTCACTATTAGTATTTTTAATCCGATTTATTGATATAAGTAACCCATAATAGCTTCATAAAATAATTGAAATCTGATCCCGGGTTAAAATTAAGTCCAAAAATCACTATAAAAGAAAGAGAATTTAGTAGAAATAAAAAATCAATAATTTTCTAAAAGGTTCATTCATCATACTAATTAATAATAAATAATTAAATAAAGGTTTAGATCGTTTGATTGTATTACAAGTTGAATTCTACAATTAATTATAGAGAACTTGTAATACAAACAACTTGGGCTAAAATAAATTAAGTCTTTGTTTCCCATGATAAGTAAATGGAATGGTAACATAAAAACCACCCTTACCAATCTTGGTTGATCCTTTTGCAGATATTGATATTTCATTATTAGATAAAAAGCTTAAATCATTACTTATTAGTGATTTAGGATTTATCTTAATTGAGGTTGGAAGTATGAATTCTGATGATGCAGGAATATTTAAAGATGTATCTAATAATAGATGTCCTAAATACATACTGTCAACATAAAGCTCGCAGTTTACATTTTTTAAGTTTACTCCATATTTGTTAGGATTAAAAAAAACAAGTTCCATAGTAGCATTCGCCTCATCAAATCCAAGCAGTTCTAATTTGAAACTCCGCAAATCCCGGTAGGAAAAAGATTGAGGTTGTTTGCAACCTATTGTAATCAGAAAAGTCAATATAAGGCAGTAGGAGAGGCTCTTTATCATTTTCAACATTTATGCAAAGAAACAATGTTTGACGCGATTTTTGAGCATTTAGAATTTATAACTTCGCTGCTAAATTATTTGGAAAAAGTAGTGAAATGCCTAATAAAAATTGGATGAATAAAGCCTATTTTATTTAGTATTAAATATTTGTTTTAAATAATTGAAATTAAATTATTTAAAATAAATTAATTTTTATTTAATGGCAATTATGTTGTGTGAAAATTAATAAGTTTGATTGCAATAATTTCATTGTAAGAGCTGGGTAGTAATTTTTTTTATTTTATGTCATTAATAATTGAAATTCATTGTTTTCCAACAATTGATTACTTTAAAATATTATCAAGTTATTCAAATGTTGAGTTTGAGGTATGTGAGAACTTTCAAAAATCGAGTTTTCGTAACCGCTATGTCATTTCGGGAGCAAATGGATTGGTTAATCTTACTGTACCAATTTCTGGAGGGCGTGAGCAAAAAAATCGAATTAGGGAAATTGAAATTGACTATTCGGAAGAGTGGACAATGAAACATTGGCGAACACTTTTGTCAGCATACGGAAATAGCCCCTTTTTCGAGTATTATGCAGATGCTTTGAAGCAACTTCTATTTTCTGGTGAAATTAGATTGCTGGAATTTAATATGTCTTTATTAAAATGGTTGTTTAAAGTATTGAAGTTTGATATGCAATATGAGTGGACAACTCAATATAGAAAGGATTATCCTAGATTGAATGACTATAGGAATCTTTTAAGGCCTAATGACCAAACCCACAGTAATTTAGAATGGGAACCAAAGTATTCGCAGGTTTTTGAAGAGCGTTTTGGATTTCAGTCCAACCTTAGCATACTCGATTTGTTATTCAACCAAGGTCCGAGGGCTGAATTATTGATAAAAAATTCTAAAATAAATTAATCACTTGGCAGCAATTTTATCAAGTATGGTATCTAACTATTGATGTAATTTGCGGCTTCAATTTATAAGAGTAACTTTAGTATGTCGAAGAGTCTGTGTTTATTACTAGCAGTAATCATTTCATTTTCATTGAATGCGCAAAGTTTTTCTAATAAAGGGAAAGATTTTTGGGTAGGTTATGGATATCACCAAGCTATGGTTGATGCGAATAATAATAACCTTCAAAATCTGGTTCTTTATTTTACAGCTGATGCAAGTGCAACTGTAAAAGTCGAAATCCCTGGTGTTGGTTGGACCAGAACTTATGCAGTTGCGGCTAACAGTGTAACAGAATCTGACCCAATGCCCAAAACAGGTGCTCAAGACTCGAGACTATTTGTAGAAGGAATAACCAATCGTGGCATTCACATAACTAGTGATAAACCTATTGTAGCATATGCTCACATTTATAACCAAAATGTTTCTGGAGCAACCTTATTATTTCCAGTTAATACGCTGGGTCAAGATTATTATTCTTTAAATTTTACGCAGAGATCAAATGCCCAACAATCAAATTCGTGGGCTTATGTTATCGCAACAGAAGATAGTACAGCTGTAGAAATTACACCGTCTGCAAATACATTGACAAAAATTGCTAATGTGCCTTTTATTGTTACACTAAATAAAGGTGAAATTTTTAATTTGATGGGAACTGTTGCAGGAACAAGTGGAGTTGATTTAACTGGTACAAGAATAAGATCAGTAAATTTAGGCGTTGGAGGTTGCAAAAGGATAGCTGTTTTTTCTGGAAGTGGAAGAGTAGCAATTACATGTGCAACTCCTACGTCTTCAGACAATTTGATTCAGCAGGTTTTCCCACAAAATGCCTGGGGTAAACAATACTTAACTGTTCCCACCGAAAAACTAAAATACAATTATTTTAGGGTTGCTGTTAGTAATCCTACAACTGTGGTTAAAATTAACGGAGTAACGGCAACAGGCTTAATTAATAATTTTTATTATGAATTCCTTACCAATGAACCCCAAAGTATTACTTCAGACCAACCTGTAATGGTTGCTCAGTACATTACTTCGACAAATGCCGCAAATGGAATGGCAACATGTGGCAACACTAATGGCAATAGTGGAGATCCTGAGATGATTTACTTGAGTCCAATTGAACAAACAATAGACAAAATAACGCTAAATTCAACGAACTATAGTAGCATTAATTATCATTATATTAATGTTATTATTAAAACGGTAGCTACGTCCAAGTTTACATTGGATGGTGTAAATAGGGGATCTTCTTTTATACCGCATCCAAAAGATCCTTTATTCTCATATGCAATTTTTAATGTAGTTTCAGGCAGACACACGCTAAGGGCGGATTCCGGGTTTAATGCGATAGCGTATGGGTATGGTAATTTTGAATCTTATGGATACAATGCGGGTACAAACATTAAAGACCTCAACCAGTTCATTTCCTTGCAAAATCAATACACGAAAATTGATTATCCTGCGACATGTCTAAACACTTCTTTCGCACTTTCTGTTACTTTACCATATCAGCCGTCTAGTATGACATGGGATTTTGGCAACAATCCCAATGTCACACCAAATGTAGATGTAGTAAAGGCAAATCCGGTTGCGGATAGTATTTTTATTAAGGATGGTAGGACTTTATATGTATATAAAATTCCTGGATTATATAAGTATACAGCTGTTGGTACTTACCCGGTAAAAATTCAAATAGTAACAGCTAATGCTGGAGGGTGTTCTGGTCTGCAGGAATTAACTTTTGACGTAGAAGTATTTGGTGCACCTATTAGTAGTTTCAATGTTTCTCATGTTGGCTGTCCCTCAGATCCGGTAGTGTTTACTAATTCCTCTTCTAGCCCGGGTAGAGTTATTTCAAATTATATTTGGGATTTTGGTGATGGTACATTTGATACCAGTAGATATCCAATTAAAGTTTTCTCTCCTGGATCTTATAATATAAAGCAAGTTGCCATTAATGATATTGGTTGTTTTGCCGAAGAAATAAAGGGAATAAATATTTCATCTCAGCCAATAGCCAATTTTGGTTTATCAAATTCATCTTCTTGTATTAATAGTTCAATCCAAATTTCAGATTCCTCAAGTATTTTATTTGGATCGATCGTTAAATGGTATTGGAAATTTGGGAATACCGACTCTATCACAAGAAGCTCTAATGTTCCTTTTACAAAAAATTTCAACAATCCTGGTAATATCAATATTCAATTGCAAGTTGAAAATAGTAGCGGATGTAAAAGTGTAGTTAAACTATTACCACTCAATATTATACCTAAACCAATTGCCAAATTTAAGTTCCCTGTTTCCTGTATTTCTGATCCTACTGTGATGTTTACTGACAGTAGTTATGTCCTAGGAAATCCTACAGCAGTTTTAAATTATTTATGGAATTTTGGTGATACAAATTCAAATACGTCGAATCCGGATACCTCTATTTTAGTGAACCCTCAACATATTTTTTCTAAGGCCGGTAAGTATATAATATCACTTACAGTAACCACAATAAACGGTTGTTCTAGTACAACCGTAAGAAATTTGATTGTAAATGATGCACCAATTGCTGATTTTATCGTACAGAATAATGACACTTTATGTTCTGCCTATATAACTAAAATTGTCAATAAAACTACTATTGGTACAGGGTCCGTTTCAAAAGTGGAAATCATTTGGGATTCTATTAATACTCCATCCATTATAGAAACGGATTTAGCGCCCCTTCCCGGGAAAATTTATAATCACCAATATCCAAATACATCTTCCTTATCCAGTACCTATAGAATTTCATTTAAGGCTTATTCTGGAACTACTTGTATTTCTGAAAAATTATCAGATGTAATTATTCATCCTTCTCCGAAAGTTACTTTCGATCCAGTTACACCATTTTGTATTACCGATAATGACAGGCTCATTTCTCAAGGAATTGAGACTAGAGGAATTGTAGGGAGTTTTATTTATAAAGGAAATGGCATAAACACAATTGGTAATTTTTCTCCGGTATTAGCAGGCATAGGACAACATTCGGTCAGCTATAGCTTTACTAGTATTGCAGGTTGCACAGACTCCGCTTCTCAACTTATTGATGTAATTAAATTGCCAACTGTTGAATTGCCCCAGCAAATTAGTGTTTTAGAAGGTGGTAATTGGAAGCTGGAGCCAGAAGTATCTGGATCAATAGTAAAGTATCAATGGTTTCCTTCAACTTTCCTTGATAACTTCACATTCCCGAGACCAACAACTACACCAAAATCAAACATTAGGTATCGATTAACGGTCACTACAAATGGAGGTTGTAGTGCAAGTGATTCAATTGATGTAATTGTTTTACCAATCCCTATAATCCCCAATGCCTTTTCGCCAAATGGGGATGGCATTAATGATAAATGGAATATAGGATCATTAAATAGTTATGTTAATTGCACCGTTCAGGTTTTTAACAGATTTGGACATCCTGTTTTTCAATCATTTGGATATAATAAACCTTGGGATGGAGGAAATTTACCGGCAGGAGTTTATTATTATATAATTGATCCAAAGAACGGAAGAAAAACTTTTACTGGATCATTAACAATTATTAGATAGTTTTTTTGAAAAAATGATTTTTTTACAACAATTTGCTATAAACCATTAATTTTAAGCGATGAAAAATAAGGTACTTGCTTTCCTAGTGTTTGGTTTTGTTTATAATTTTTCAATTGCTCAGCAGTTGCCTCATTATACTCAATATGTACTTAACAACTATATTATCAACCCCGCAGTTGCTGGAATTGAAAATTATACAGATGTTAAAATTAGTCATCGCCGCCAATGGGTTGGTATAGATGGGGCACCAGTAACTACATACTTTACCATTCATGGTCCTCTTAAGAAAAGTGATTATGAGAGTGCTACTCCAACAGGATTTCATTATTCAAATGAGAATCCAAGAGGGAGCGCATATTGGGAAGATTACTCAAAACCAGAGAATCATGGAGGTATTGGCATGACAATATTAAATGACAGAACAGGTCCCTTAAACAGATTTGCAGCTATGGGAACCTATGCTTATCACATGGGTATAGCTCCAAAAACTACGTTATCCATGGGTGTATCTGTTGGTATTAAAAGTATATCGTTGAATTCAAGTAAATTAAACTTCGATGTTCCAATTGATCCTGCGGTGGCCGGAAGTGGTTATCTTAATAAATTAAGCCCGGATATGAGCTTAGGATTATGGCTTTATTCTTCCGATTATTATGCAGGATTGTCTTTTCAAAATGTTTTTCCAACTAAGTTGAAATTCTCTGATGATACAGTAAAACTTGCTGGTGGATCTTTGGTTCCGCATACTTTCTTAACAGCCGGGTATCGAATGTTTATTAATGATGACATTTCATTTTTACCTAGCGTTTTAATGAAATACGTAGGGGGGGCTCCTTTAAGTTTTGATGTGAATACTAAATTTCAATACCATGATCTTTTATGGGTAGGGGCAAGTTACAGATATAGAGATAGTTGGGCGGGTATGATTGGCGTGAATATTAGCAATGCTGTCAATATTGGATATTCACATGATATTACTGTTTCAAACTTAAATGCAGTAAGTAAAGGTTCTCATGAAATTATGGTAGGGTTCCTTTTAGGTAATAAGTGGGGAGATTGGTGCCCAAGAAATCTTTGGTAATGCGCTCAAAAATTAAGATAATAATCTTTTAATAATTCTATAAATAGTGGCGAATAGCCTCCATTTTCTTTTATGGTAATCTCTTGCACATTTAAATCAGATAGCAAGGAGTTTGATAAAATATACATTGTTCTAAATAAAGGGTGGTTCTCTGTCTGCCTAACAGAACATGTTTGCTTTACAAATAGATTATTTTTACTAACAATGTTTTCAAATTCGTTAACTCTGGAATGAGGAATTAAAATAGCGAATAGGCCTTTTTCTGATAAATTATGCTTTCCAAAATCAACTAATTCTTCTAAGGATAATCCTGTATCGTGGAGTGCTAGATTTGTTCTTTCATCAGTACTTTTCAACGATTTATTATAGAAAGGTGGATTGGAAAGGATAAGGTCAAATTTATTATTAGTAGAAAATTTATTAATGTCAATGTTGTGAATTACTAACCTTTTCAACCAAGAAGAATTTGAAAAATTCTCAAAAGCTTGTTTTGCAGCCTCCGTTTCTATTTCAACTGCTTCTATAAGTGCTGTGGTATTTTGGGCTATCATCAAACTGAGTAATCCTGTTCCTGAACCAATATCCAGTACATGTTTTAATCTCAATTCTTTGGATTGAATATATTTAGCAATCCAGGCACCAAAAAGGCATGCATCTGTACAAACCTTCATTGCGCATTTGTCCTGATAAACTGAAAACTGCTTAAATCTGAAATAGTTATTGGGCACTATAAAATAATTGACAATTCAGAAAGAAGAGATGTGATATCTAAAGCAATGGTAATCATTTGTAAATTCCCTTCACCATCAATTGGCCACAGATTTTCTGGTTTATCCCAATATAATTCAATTCCATTGCCGTCAGGGTCATTCAGATAAATCGCTTCTGATACACCATGATCAGCGGTGCCGGTAATAGGATAGCCCTCCTCAATTATCCTTTTATAGATCAATGCTAAATCTTTTCGGGTAGGATAAAGTATAGCGGCATGAAATAGGCCGCAATATTGAATAGGTGAGGGGGTGCTGTTTTTGCTATTCCAGGTATTTAACCCAATATGATGATGATATCCACCGGCAGATAAGAAAACAGCAGAAGAACCATAGCGCTGGGTAATATGAAAACCTAACAAATCCTCATAGAATATTAAAGATCTCTCTATATCAGAAACTTTTAAATGAACATGTCCGATTTTTGCTTGTTCTGGCAACTGATACATAAATGTAATTTAAAACAAAAGCCATTCACAGGTATTGAGAATGGCCTTTATCGAGCTATATTAAATGAAAATACTTACTCAACTGTCAAACTAGCCCCTAGATATTCACCGTTTAATCTGGCAATATTTGATAAAGAAATCTCTTTTGGACAAGCAGCTTCACAAGCTCCTGTATTGGTGCATGAACCAAATCCTTCTTTATCCATTTGAGCTACCATATTCAATGCCCTGGATTTTCTTTCTGGACCACCTTGGGGCAACAAAGCCAAGTGAGAAACTTTTGCAGCTGTAAATAGCATGGCGGAAGAATTTTTACATGCAGCTACACATGCTCCACATCCAATACAAGCAGCCGCATAAAAAGAGTTATCTGCATTGTTTTTGTCAATAGGAATTGAGTTCCCGTCAACAGCATTTCCTGTATTAACGCTGATGTAACCTCCAGCTTGAATGATCCGATCAAATGCTGAACGATCTACAACCAGGTCTTTGATAACTGGAAAAGCATTTGCTCTCCAAGGTTCTACTACAACGGTCTCGCCATCTTTGAAAGCTCTCATATGCAATTGGCAAACTGTTGTAGCTTTCCAAGGCCCGTGCGGTTTACCATTTATATACATGGAGCAAGATCCGCATATACCTTCTCTACAATCATGGTCAAATGCAATGGGGTCTTTTCCTGCAGTTATAAGTTGTTCATTCAGAACATCAATCATTTCAAGAAATGACATTTCTGAAGAGATTGAATTCACCTTGTAATTTTCAAAATTCCCCTTAGCATCCTTATTTTTTTGACGCCATATTTTTAGCGTCAGGTTCATATTGTAATGTTCCATACTTAATTCCTCTTCTTTTAAATAGCTACCAACTGGAGTATTTATTTAATTTAGTTTACAAAATATTCTTCAAAAAAATGCTAATAAATCATTTAGCAATTTCTACTTTTCAATTGATGAGTTTAACCTTAATTATTCAATTATTCTCAAAGTTATCTGCTAATTAATTTATTCTTATTGATAAACACTATTTGTAGCTTCTTTGGCTTGGTTTCACCACATCATAATTCAATATTTCTTTATGAAGTTGCCATTCATGTTCTCCCTTTGCTTCCCATGCAGAAACATACATGTATTTTTCATCATCTCTTAGTGCTTCGCCTTCTTCTGTTTGAAATTCCTCTCTAAAGTGGCCACCACAACTTTCATTTCTTTGTAAAGCATCGATACACATTAATTCCCCCAACTCTATGAAATCGGCAACACGCCCCGCTTTGTCCAATTCATTATTCATTTCATTTACAGACCCCGGAATTTTTACATCACTCCAGAACTCCTTTTTTAATTCACGGACTTCATTAATTGCTTGCTTCAGTCCTTCCTCATTTCTGGCCAGTCCACATTTGTCCCAAATAATCTTCCCTAGCCTTTTGTGAAAACTCTCAACGGTCTTGTTTCCTTTGATACCAATTAGCCTGTTCATTCTATCTGAAACTTCTTTTTCTGCAGCAACAAATGCCGGATGATCAAGCGGGATAGAAGGATTTCTTATTTCATCTGCTAAATAATTACCTACTGTGTAAGGAATAACAAAATACCCATCAGCAAGACCTTGCATAAGTGCAGAAGCACCGAGTCTGTTTGCTCCATGGTCACTAAAATTAGCTTCGCCTAAAGCATATAAACCAGGAACGGTTGTTTGTAACTCGTAATCTACCCAAAGCCCCCCCATAGTATAGTGAACAGCAGGGTAGATGCGCATGGGTAGTTCATATGGATTTTCACCTGTAATTTTTTCATACATGTCAAAAAGGTTACCATACTTTTCCTTTACTACTTCTTTTCCCATTGCAATGAGGGTAGCTTTATCAAGATTATGTAAATCTTTTTTACCTGCTTCTATGCCGCCATAACGTAGAATGGCGTCTGCATAATCTAGGTAAACTGCTTGTTTTGAAGTACCTACTCCGTATCCAGCATCGCATCTTTCTTTTGCTGCTCTTGATGCAACATCACGTGGCACCAGATTACCAAAGGCAGGATACCTTCTTTCCAGATAATAATCTCTTTCCTCTTCAGGAATATCTATAGCTTTTCTGGTATCATTTTGTTTTTTAGGAACCCAAATACGTCCATCATTTCTCAAGCTTTCACTCATCAATGTCAATTTGCTTTGATGATCTCCACTTACTGGAATACAAGTAGGATGTATTTGTGTCATGCAAGGGTTACCAAAAAAGGCCCCTTTCTTATGTGCTTTCCAGGCAGCAGTGACGTTACTTCCCATGGCATTTGTAGAAAGGTAAAAAACATTACCATATCCACCTGAGCACAATAGAACAGCATAACCGGAATGTCTTTCTAACTCACCACTTACCAGGTTTCTGGCAATTATACCCCTTGCTTTTCCGTCAACAACTACCACATCAAGCATTTCGTGGCGATTGTACATTTTTACATTGCCCAGTGCAATTTGTCTTTCTAATGCCTGATACGCACCAATTAGTAACTGCTGACCAGTTTGACCTGCAGCATAAAAAGTTCTTTGTACTTGCGTACCACCAAAACTACGATTGCTTAAAAGCCCACCATATTCACGGGCAAAAGGAACGCCCTGAGCAACACATTGATCAATTATATTTGTACTTACTTCAGCTAGTCTATGAACATTTGCTTCCCTTGCTCTGTAATCACCTCCTTTTATAGTATCATAAAACAACCTAAATATACTATCTCCATCATTTTGATAATTCTTGGCTGCATTAATGCCGCCTTGGGCAGCGATACTATGGGCCCGCCTTGGACTGTCCTGAAAACAAAATGCTTTGACCTTATATCCTAATTCTCCCAATGAAGCCGCAGCTGATGCCCCTGCCAAACCTGTCCCAATGACAATGATTTCCATCTTGCGCTTATTGGCAGGATTTACCAACTTACAATGTCCTTTAAAGTCTACCCACTTTTGTTCTAATGGTCCATGGGGTATTTTGGAATCTAACATAAATTCAGTTTCTTGTTTCGAGTTTATGATTTCTAAATAATCTTAATCCGGTAAATATTGACTTCTTACTTAACCCATCCAAAATGCATACTGATAGGCATCATGGCAAATCCTAGACATACAACAATTGAAAATGCATTTCCTGCAAAAGTTAGCATTTTAGTATATTTTGGGTTGTGAACCCCCAGCGTTCTGAATGCACTTTGAAAACCATGCATCAGATGATAAGCCAGAGAAATGCAGCCTAAAACGTATAAAAATACAACCAACGGGCTTCTGAAAACGATGAGCATCTGAGCATATAAATTGTGATAATTCGCTTCAAGCGATTCTCCAGCTACAGCGGCATATGTAACCTTAGTCAATGGCATTCCAACAGCTTCGCCGAACCTTGATGGTACCCAAAAGTGATAGAGGTGCATAATAAGAAATAGCAATAATAATGTGCCCAACAAACCCATGCTGCGGCTATACCATTTACTTCCCTTATTGCCATAGGAAACTGCATATCCAATTTTTCTTTTAGAATTATTAGAAGCAGTTAAGGCAAATCCTTGAACAATATGAATTATTATTCCAGCCACAAGGACGATTTCCATGAGCCTTATTACAATCATTGATCCCATAAAGTGGGCTGCTGCATTAAACATTTTTCCATCATCATTTGCCCATATACTGGCATTAAGGCCTACGTGAACAACTAAAAAAGTGATCAGAAAAATTCCTGTGATTGCCATTACTAATTTTCGCCCAATCGAAGAAGTGAACATTTGCTTCCAGGTCATATATCATTTTGGTTTTTAAAAAAGGCATTGCAAAAGTAGCACA
>JANMZN010000274.1:0-11114 GCA_031383285.1 Segetibacter sp. | reverse complement strand
GCAAATGGTAACAATTGTATTGCTGAATGAATTTTGTTTGACAATCAGGTTTAATGTTAGAGTTGAATCGCAACCTGAGGCATTTGGTAGCGTGTCGTTATAACTACCTGCGGAAGTATAAATATTGCCATTCCAACTATATGGCAATTGCTTTGAACAAATACTTATGTTGGTAGTACTGAAAGAAATCTGTTTAACAGCAAGGTTTAAAGTTAAAATAGAATCGCAGCCTGCTGCATTTGGGATGGAGTCTTTATAAATGCCTGATGTCGAATAATTTTTACCATTCCAGGCATAAGGTAGTTTATTGCTGCAAACAATTGTATTTGAGGTTGATGCCGTATTCGCTTTTACAATTAAATTTAAGGTAATCACAGAATCACATCCTGCTACTTTGGGTATTGTATCTTTATAAATGCCACTACCGTTATAACTATTTCCATTCCACAAATAGGGGAGTTGTTTTGAACAGATAGAAACATTTGTGGTGCTTGTTGAATTTAGTTTTATTGTTAAGGTTAGATTCATAATTGAATCGCACCCTGCTGTATTTAATATGGTGTCTTTATAAGTGCCTGAAGAAAATAGCATATTTCCATTCCACAAAAAAGGCAATTGTTTCTGACAAATTGAAAAACTATTATTACTAGAACTATTAGACAAAACAATAAGGTTAAGGATTGGTATAGAATCACACCCAAAAACAGTTTTTAAAGTATCTTTATAAACTCCTGGAGCAACTAAATTTATTCCATGCCATGTAAACGGTAATGAATTTTGGCACAGTACTAATGTTGAAGAATCTTTCATAGCAGATTGAATTTTCAAAATCAAGACAAGAAAAGAGTCGCAGCCTGAAGCATTTGATATGGTATCATAATAGGTTCCTGCGCTGGAAAAATTATTTCCATACCACAGATAAGGAAGTTGCAGTTGACAAATTGAAACATTTGAAGTGTCTCGAATTTCTGAGCCTACACTTAAGTTTAACGTCAACACAGAATCGCATCCAACAATGTTTGGAATAGAATCTTTGTAAACGCCGGCGGCAGTATAAATTTTAGTATTCCATGTATAGGGTAATTGCAATTGGCATATTTTTATTGTGGTTGAACTGTAAGATTTTGTGCCAATTTTTAAATTTAATGTCCTAATGGAATCGCAACCTGCAGCATTTGCGATGGTATCAATGAATTGCCCTTCTGTTGAATAGCTATTGCCATTCCAAAAATAAGGTAATTGATATTGGCATGTGACAGTATTGGTTGTATCGTATGTGTTGGGTTTAACCGCAACATTTACTAATGCAGTGTCTCTACATGTATTACTGTCAACTACAACAATCTGGTAAACTCCACTAGCAGAAACAGCAGTAGAATCTGGTACAGAAAATCCGCCCAAAGTCCATCTTACTATTCGACTAGCGGTGTCATATTGACTAGATAGGTTAACTGTTTGTACAGAACAAATGGGAATTGTTTTATCATTTCCCAACACAGGTTTAGGGTAAACGGTTACAGACAATGGTAGTGGAAAAGGACAAAATGTAGCATTGGCATTAAAAGTATAAATACCACTAGATACATTGCTGATTGTATTTGGTGTCCACGCTCCTGAAACAAGGTTTAGAGATATGGAAGGCAAAGTGGGTGATATATTGCCTTGACAAAAAGCAGGGATCGGATTAAACACTGGAATGATAGTAGTATCGATAGTAAAAGAAACGCAATTTGATACTCCAGTATTTCCACATAAATCTGTTAGAGAACCTGCCGATGGGTTTATGCAAACCTGATAAGATCCTGGCGTTGTCATGGCAGGGCTTACATTGATAGACAAAGACTTGGTGTATGATGAATTTACCAAACAATTGGGGGAATTAAAACCCGCTATTGTATATGGACCACCTGGACCAGTAACTGACATGTCTGATAGTTTGATAGAACTACAGTTGACATTTTCAGAGAGACCAATATTAATTTGGTTAGTACCGCATTTATTTGGGGGTATAGCAGATGTAATAGCGGCTTTTGATGTATCGAAAACCAGTGCGGTTGATGCACTAAAGTCAATGGTATATCCATTGCTGGTATTGGTAAAATGGCTAACAATGATTGCAAAAGTCTGACCTGCAAGTACGGGTAGTGTAGGAGAAAATTGTCCACCGGCTTGCCCCGAAGGTCCTGTCGGTCCTGCCTGTCCGGAAAAATTGCAACGTACGGTAAGAGCGGGATTGGTAAATATTTCACTACACTTTGCATTCGAAAGGTTGAAAACCGCCCAATCATAATCTTCGGAAGAAACATTTGGAGTAATTAAAAAACTGACAATCCCAGCAGTTTGAGCAGTAAAGGTGTACCAAACTGAGTTTCTTTCGGTACCAAGGCAAGTTAATGGTGCCCTTATTTCATTAGATACATTTCCTATACCTACATAAGAAACGGTTTCTGTATAAATGGGCCTACAGATAGCAATTGCGCCAGGACAGTCTTGAACAGTTGGCGGATTTATTGGTGGTGCGGGATTGTTGCTAAAAGTGATACTATAGTTTAATAATGTACCGGCAATAGCACTGTTAAAAACATCTTTTATACATAGATTCCAAACACTATCGGCATTTTGCCCATTGTTTACTAAGCCTAATCCTGTTTCAGGAAAAAAATTTCCTGAAAATGGTGCAACTCCTGCACTTATTGAAGTTGATGCATTTGAAGTAAAGCAGGTATTTATAAAATTATCACCTCCCAATCCTCTTCGTGTTACCAATGGTATTCGAGTGCCACCTGGTGACCTTAATACTACTTCGAGGTCACCAACATTCAAATGATTGATGTTGATAATGACTTTCTCCAAACCAAAACTTGTTGTATTGATAACTCCAACTCCAGAAACTGTCACAGGAAAACATATTTCAACATTATTGGATGGGATAGCGCCTCCAATATTATTTGTAAATGTTTGGCCAGTCGTTATCTGAAAACTTAAGAAGACTAAAACGAATGGTACGAAAAAGTATCTCAAAAGCATTGTATTTTTGAAAAGGAATTCAATAAAAGAAGCAAACTAAAAAGTATTTGATTTTGAAACCAAAATATTACATCTGATAATCCTGCACTTAGATGGTTCGATCGCTTGCTTCGCTGCCTAAATAATGTAATTAATTTGGCGACTTACTAAAAAGTAGCCGAAACATTTTAAGTTCCTGACTTCATAAGATAATATCTTCCTTATATGTTTAATATTTATTGATTTATGGATCCAACTAATTTTTCAATATAATTTGGATAGGATACTGAAGGTTCAACTATTATTTTTCAACAATTAAATACCTTTTAATACTAAAAATAGTTATTTCTAACACGTTTCTTATTAATAAAAAACTAGTTGTACTTTTTTTGCCTTTTATTATTTATTACGAAAAAATTAATATTGAGATAGAATTAGGTTCTGTAACTTTAAAAAAAGATTTTATGCCTAATTCTTCAATAAACAGATCTTTGTTATCTCTCTTGTTGATATTTTTATTAAACAGTGCAAATGCACAATGCCCTATCAACATCTCAGGTTCCCCTTGTTTATTTAGCCCATTAACTGCAAATATTTCGGGCTTTAATTTCGACACATTAAAGTGGACTTTAGGTTCGATAGTTCAAATGGTAAAAGTTAAAAGAATGCCACTTGCAACAGTTGTTGCCGGCGGTGGAGCAACTATTGCTTCTTCTTTAAGTGGTCCAGAGGATGTGTTTGTAGACTCTATTGGCAATATTTACGTTGTAGAGGGCAATAGGCAGCGTGTTCAGAAATGGGCATCCGGTGCAGCTTTTGGAATTACTGTAGCGGGTGATAATGGTAAGGGAGGAGGGCTAAACCAATTAGCTTCTCCAAAGGGTATTGCAGTAGACGGGGCTGGAAATGTATATGTATCAGATGCATTGACGAATAGAGTAACAAAATGGGTACCTGGAGCAACAAGTGGAGTAGTAGTTGCCGGAGGTAACGGCGAAGGGAGTAATGCCAATCAATTAAGTGGCAATCTGAATATCTGTTTGGATAAAGCCGGTAATCTATACTTAGCAGATAGATGGAATCATCGAGTGCAAAAGTGGGTGCCGGGTGCCACTTCTGGAGTTACAGTTGCTGGTGGAAATGGAGCTGGTTCCGCTTACAATCAACTCATTGAGACAATGGATGTAGATGTAGATGATTCAGGGAACGTTTACGTTATTGATTATCATAACAATAGGGTAATGAAATGGCCTCCTGGCGCAGCTACGGGTTTATTGGTAGCTGGTGGAAATGGTAGAGGATCTGCGGCTAACCAATTTGATTTTACCACTGCTTTAAGCGTATCTCCTGATGGTAGTATTTTTGTCCGTGATCAATCAAATTACCGTGTTCAAAAATGGGCTCAAGGTGCTCCTTATGGAGTGACTGTAGCAGGCGGAAATGCATACGGTGGATCCACTGTATTAGATAAAGTAAGTGTAGGATTTGGTCTTTTTGTAGATGCTAATGAAAATGTTTTTGTTCCTGAATTGTTCGGCAATACGGTTAACAAATTTTCTAAGGGTCCCAAAGTTGATTCACTTTATACGCCAACATTAGCAGGGGTATATGTTGTAAATGGAATTCGCAATAATTGGTGCAATTCTTCAAGTTCGTCATTTAATGTTGTAGGTCCACTTTCTAAGCCTATGAAATTTTGGGGACCAACTAATGTAACAGCGGGTCAAGTTGGGATAAAATATAGAGTTGTGGATGCATTTGCAAGTACTTATAGTTGGTCAGTCCCTTTTGATGCAACAATTGTTTCAGGTCAAGGTACATCATCAATAATTGTAAACTGGGGTAATTCCAATGGTCAGGTTTTAGTCACTATTTCTAATCCATGTGGAGCACCATTGATTAGAAAAAGAAACGTTTACATTAGTAGCAGTATTACAGCAAATAAGCAAGACATAAATGAAATGAAATTTAATGTAGCTATAAATTGATCGATATTTATCTATAAAAATAATTCAGTCATCATGCATTTTGTGCTGCCGTTTCATATTTTTTTTCGTTGTGTATATATGCTTTTGTAACAATTTTGAATTGAAGCCAATAACTTTCTTTTGAAATGTTTTTAAGGAATCAAAAGCAGTTTTTGGTAAAATGAAATAGTGCAATTCGTTATTGTTTTTAACTTCATAAATATTATTTCAACATTTTTTAAGGTTTATGTAGAAAGTCTGCTTCAATTTTCAATTGAAGGATTTGTTTTTATTGGCCTATTAGGCTTCATTCAAATTTTTATAAAAAAAGGTAGAAGCCTGAAGTTTGAAAACATTTCCACTTTTATATCAACTAATCAATTTGTAAGTTGATTAATTATTAAATTAAGAATTGGGATGTCTTACTGAAAAATTGTCATATACAAATAATTAAAAAGTAGATATTTGTTTTGTTATGGAATTAACTTTCTTCAAACCATTCATTTATGATATTTGTCTGGTACATTTCAAAAATCTTGACAAATGAATGGTACTTTTTATTCTCATAGGGGGCATATTGGATTTGTATTATTTATTGTTATCTTTAGCAGTTGTGCACCATCGTGGAAAAACCACATTTCTGATTACGAGCATGGATCAAGTAATGATATTTCATTATCACCTGATTATTCCTCATTAGATTTTTGGGCAGCACATCCTGCTAAAAAGGATCTCTCTGATAGTGTACCAAAATTTTTAAGAAATAATCAAATATTTGATACAACGGTCGACGTTTTTTTTATTTATCCTACTACTTATACTGACCTTTCAAAACCGTTTGGTTGGAATGCACCTATTTTACAAAAGGAGATCAATGCAAAAACTGATTATAGTAGTATACTTTACCAAGCTAGTATTTTTAACTTTAGCAAAAACGTTTATGCTCCAAGATACCGGCAGGCAAATTTTGATGCTTACTTTACAACAGATACTGTAAATAAAATGAAAGCTTTCATGTTGGCTTACTCAGACGTTAGAAATGCATTTGAATATTATTTGAAAAATTTAAATCATGGTAGACCAATCATTATTGCTTCACACAGTCAAGGTTCAACCCACGCCAAATTTTTGCTTCGCGAATTTTTTGATGGCAAGCCACTGCAAAAGCAATTAGTAGTTTCATATGTTGTTGGAATGCCAATAGAACCTACATGGTTTGCTCAATTACAACCATGTACGACACCAGATCAAACAGGCTGCTTTTGCAGTTGGCGTACCTTTAAGCAAGGGTATATAGATGATTTTGTGAAAAGCGAGAATTTCATTGCTGTAGTTACCAATCCAATTACGTGGAGACACGATGTAATCAATGCAACGAGAAGCGAAAATATGGGATCCGTTTTACAAAATTTTAATCATTTAAGTTCAAAGGTTTGTGGCGCTAAAGTACACGATGGCGTATTATGGGTAGAAAAGCCTCATTTTTTTGGAAATACATTACTTAACACAAAAAATTATCACATTGCGGATATGAATTTTTTTTACATGAATATTAGGCAAAATGCAAGCTTGCGATCAAATGCTTGGAAGAACAGTGTCATAGCATATAAATTACGATAATCTTTTCGTTCATTTTTTTTAGAAGATTAATTTTTGAATACTTGCAATCCCCCTTTTAGCATGAATGTTCTTGCTTTTTTAAGTTTTGTTCGAGTGGGTTCTCGTACAATTTAACGCACGATTATTTCGTGAATTAAAAAGCCGTCTCAGTTTATGTGCTGAAACGGCTTCTGAGTTACAATTTTCTCATTAAATTATTCTTGATAAACCTTGTAAACGATTGTTTCTGAAGAACGAATTACTCTAAGTAGGTAAAATCCTTTATTTAAGCTTGGTAAATTATCAAGTGAAATAACTCCTTGCCCTGCATTTATATCCATTTCCTTTTTATAGACAATTCTACCTGCATAATCCACCAATTGAAAGTGGATATTCTCTAAAGTTCTTAGTCCGGTACTCAAGTTGATTGAATTGCTGAATGTATTATTAACCAGCCTGATAAATCCTGAGGCATCACTTGCTTTAACAAATACTATATGAGAATAGTAGCGGTTGCCATCCTTTTCAATTTGCTTAAGTCTATAGTAAAAACCTTTTTTACCTGCTTGCAAAATATTTTCATCAATATATTTATACGAAGTTCTGGTCAAAGCGTTTCTTGAATTAACAGAACCAATTGTCGTGAATACAATGCCATCAACAGACCTTTCAATTTCATATTTAAGCATATTTACTTCTTCAGCTGTTTGCCATAATACGGATACATTACTTCCTGTAGCAGCAGCATTAAAACTTAATAACTTTAAGGGTAGCGCGGAACAGCCTCCTGATGCATTTACATTTAAAGTATAGGTACCCCTTGCGTTATTAAATCCATCGACCACAACATAATATACTCCCGGTGCAGCATTCAAGTATGTTGCTGTGTTGTCGCCGGCAGCGACCGAAGCACTTGCATCACATGCATTTAGAATAAAGACATCAAGATCGCCTCCGGCTGCCGATATGTTGGATATTGAAGCCGAGATAGAACCGGTCGTATTCGTATTGATGACATGGACTTTTTCAGGACCTGTTTCAGTCCAGGTGCTTCCTGCGTAAACCGAGACATTGGAGTTGCCGCCAACAGTTGTACCAGCGTAGGGTGTTCCACATGTTATTTGAACAGCATTTGTACAATTCAAAGGAGTTATTTGCGAACAGGTAACAGTCAGCGTATAGTTGGCACTTTGTCCATTATAACCATCTACCACTATGTAATAAGTTCCTGCAGGAACTATTGAAAGTGTGGCTACATTATCATCAAATGCGACACATGCAGAAGCGCTACAGCCATTTAAAATAAAGACGTCAACATCACCGCCTGAAACATTGGAAAGTGTTGCTACAATAGGACTTGTGCCATTTGTAGAAAATTTGTAAACTTTTTCAGGACCAGACTCATCCCTGCTTGTGCAATTGTAGAGTGAAACATTAGATGTACCCCCAATTGTTGATCCGTTTATAGGTGTTCCACATATCAAGTCAATAGCAGCAGTACAGTTTAATCCGGAACTAGACGTAACCTGATTATTTGGATTTGAAGTTGCTGTTGTAATATTGTACCTGATACCTACACCAGAACAATTGTATTCAAATACCTGAAAATAGTAAGTTGCTCCAGGGTTTAAATTGGTTATGGATTTTGATCCACTCCCTGTGCCGCTATAAACTACATATTCTCCCGCCCCAATAGTTGTTCCGCTACCAAACTTTGTATTTCCAAAATAGATAGTACCATCTAAAGGCAAGCCAGTTATTGGGCTGCCTTCTTTTGCTACTACTATTCTACCAACACCATTACCATTTGTCCAGTTTACAGACATGAATGCTGATCCAACATTTGAAAAGGAAATATTGCTAGCTTGAATAGAAGGAGCTACACAGGCAACTGAATTGCAACCTAAATCGCATGATGATCCTGCAATAAAATTTCTGATGGCAGTACCGGGCTGAGGGCCAAAACCATTATTGAAGTTCATTCCTGCGGCTCCCAAATGACAATAACTCATAATTGTACCTCCATTTGTTGGAAGGGACGCTCCAGTACAAGTGCCTTCGTAAGGATAGCCATAGGTTGGTCCACATGCATCAATTGCGGTATTGTTTCCATTCCATGCGCATGCATGTGTATGTCTTGATCCCAAGTTATGTCCCATTTCATGTGCCACGACATTTACTGGCCAGGAATAAACTGAAATGCTAGAATTATAGTTTGCGCTTCCTACATCGCAATAATTATATTTAAAAGATCCGCACAAACCTGATAACCAGGCTAAACCACCATAGTTTCCTGAATTGCCTGAAACAAGTGTAGCCAAATCACCTTGAAAATTTGGATTAAATTGTTTAAAAGTATTTAAATATCCTGAGCTGCTTGTTCCGGTATATGGGTCTTGTGCAGTCCAGATATTAATATTAGAAATAGAAACGTTTAAACTTTCATTGGTATAAAGTACTTTAACCACATTGAAAAGTCCAGTCATGTAGTTGAGTACAGTTGTTGCATTAGAGCCTTTTTTTAAGTACAAGTCGTAATCACAATCATAAAAAATACAAACACTATTTCCGGCATTTGGTCTTTGGCTTGTAGGGGAGGTTTTTGGCGTTTCATCTATTGCATCTGACACGCCACAGGTATAAGTATTTGGAAACAATACATCCTTATCTCTATAAATAATGTATTTTCCATTTACATTTTTGTCTTTTGATTTTAATTTTTCGATAATGATATTCCCAATTGAATCTGCCATTACTAACATGATATCGTCGGTGAAAAAAGAAATAGCAGCCATAGAAGTTTTTGTACCTACGATCTTACCGCTATAATATTTTCCTGGCTGGTAATAAAAATTTTGCTTGTCCCCATTACCAGAAGTTGTTACATAAAAGTTGTTCGAAAAGAGATTGTTCTTCTCGAGGTTTAGTTTAAATGTAGTACTTGCACTAAATGGAACATCTAATAAAATATTATTTTGTTCGTCATGAGATAATTTAGAAAGTACCGATTCATTGACAGAAAGAACAGCATAATTTTTTAATACTTTATCAATGCTTGCCAATTTTTCTTGTTTTAAAGTGAACAAGTCATTTATGGTTTTTTGACCAAAGCCAACATTTGATAGAACAATAAGAATCAGGATAAAGAGTTTTCGAAGTTGCATTACTATGTTGTTTGAATAATTGAGTAACTACTAAATAAAATCAGGGCCTATTAATCGCGTTATAAGATTTATTACCAAAGACTTTCACTTTGCATATCATATTTTGCAACTTCATGACCAAAAGATTTTTGTTTAAGGACCGAATTAATATCTAAAAGTCGTTCGTTTGCATTTAGATTAGTAAGGAATGAGGAAATAGCTAAGTTGTTGTCCACTATTCGATCATCAAATAATTCATTGTTCACAATGACACGCTGTTTCAAAACCATTTTATAATTTTTGTGGGTGTTAAAAGTAGCAGAAAAATTTAAATAAAATTCATTTTTCAGTATTAGTTTACATTCCTGTAGGCAATATCGGTAGGACAAACTTCATATTGTAGCCTATTTGTAAAAATTATGGAATATATTATTGAGATAGGTAAAATAGAGGAATTGCAAAATTTAAAATACAATGCTGATATAGAAAAAATTTTAGTTAAAGCACATCGGATGATTAATCAAGGGGGAGTAGTTGTGTTGAAGAGACAAAATCCTGATGGAACAAGCTATCGAGTTGAGGAAATATCTACAGAAAAAGATTTGATAGAATATAGAAATAATACGCTAAAATACCTTTGACAATTAAGGACTTTCTAAGCGTTAAATTTTATTAATATCATTGATTATGTAATTGCACTTTGTTTTTCATCCTGTAAAAAATATCAACAGGTATGAAAATTATCCCCATTTTAATTGGTGCAATGTTAATCGTCACAAGTTTATTAGCTGAAGAGAAATCAACCCAAATAATTAGTGCTGAATTAAAAAAGGCTACTGTTTATTTTGGTTATGGCGCTGAATTAAATCATACCGCAAAAGCAACACTTCCTATTGGCGTGCAAGAATTGGTTGTGAGTAATGTAGCTACACAACTCGATGTAAATACTATTCAAATGGGGTGTTCAGAAAATGTTGTAATAATGTCTTACAGATTTGCAATAAAGACCGAGACGAAACCTATTATGCAGAGCCCACTAATACCCAAAATGCAAGATACATTGAAACATCTACAGATGATTTATAACAATATTGAAAATGATTTGCAAAATAATGATGATATCATCAATAGGACAACGAGGCTGATTGAGGCAAATCTTGCCAACAATCCTAAAAAGGAAATCAGTAGTGCAGAGTTAATAAAGCTGGTTGATTATTATACCGCTAAAATTCACAGTTTAAAAGTTGTTGCATTTACATTGCAACAAAAGAAAAATGACAACAATGAGAGAATTTCTGCTACTAGTGGTAGGGTAGAGGAACTGCAAAGAATTGATCGGTTAAATGCTGTTTCTTCCACAACAGGGCAAATCATACTTCAGCTATTGTCAAAAGTAAGT
>JANMZN010000242.1:0-6330 GCA_031383285.1 Segetibacter sp. | reverse complement strand
ATACCCGGAATTAATAGCTGTGATATGCGAGGTGTATTACCATCATTTATTTATGATAGACTGCAGGAAGGATTTAAAGTGTTTGGAAAAAAAATGCATGGATACTACACCAATGAAGCATTGGTAGTTGCTACTGAAAGCAGGACATCATCTCCAGTAAGAATTCCAAGAGATAAGGACACGCTCCAACATCCTCAAATCAGCAACCTTTACCCCTGCGGCGAAGGTGCAGGCTATGCAGGGGGCATAGTTAGTGCAGCTATGGATGGTGAGAAAGTTGCAAATAGTATTGCATTAGTTTTCAATCAAACTATAAAAACCTGTTCATGATTTTTTGTATGAAATTGGGTAAAAAATTACCTGTAATTTGTTCATAGATGACAGCCGTTTTTGATGCTGCAAATGATTTTTCATTATTATTTCTATACTGAAATCAGTCGCTTATTAAAGCCCTCATTAGGAAAGGAAATATTTTTATTTTCGTTGCAAGAAAAAAATCAACGCAGAAGAACTTTTGCAATTCACATTATACTTATCAAACCTTTTAGTACTTTCATCATTAAATCGACGGAATGCTGGTAAAAACTTTTGGAAGTGCAGTGTATGGAGTAGAGGCAATCAATATTACAATTGAAGTAAACGTAAGCGAAGGACAGGGTTATTTTGTAGTGGGTTTACCGGATGGCGCAATAAAAGAAAGTCAACAACGGGTAGATAGTGCTATTAAAACGAATGGCTTTAGAATGCCAAGAATAAAGATTGTAGTCAACATGGCACCGGCAGACATCAGAAAGAGTGGTTCTGCTTTTGATCTTCCAATAGCAATCGGAATACTTGGTGCAAGTGAACAAATAGAAAATGTTGACCTGCTAAAGAATTATGTAATCATGGGTGAACTTAGTCTTGATGGCACTATTCAACCCATTAAAGGCGCATTGCCAATTGCTATACAAGCCAGAAAGGAAGGGTTTAAAGGCTTGATTGTTCCAAAAGCAAATGAACGGGAGGCGGGCATGGTAAACAACTTGAATATTTATGGTGTAACTCATTTGCAAGAAGTGATTAACTTTTTTGCTGATGAAAGTTCATTGCAACCGATTGTTGTAAATACAAGAGAAGAATTTTTTAATTCTCAATATCAATTTGATGTTGATTTTACAGATGTAAAGGGTCAGGAGAATATTAAAAGAGCCATGGAAATAGCGGCTGCAGGTGGTCACAATGCCATATTGATTGGACCGCCGGGTGCAGGCAAAACGATGCTTGCAAAAAGGCTGCCAACAGTATTGCCTCCACTTAGTTTGCAGGAAGCATTGGAAACGACAAAAATTCATAGTGTAGCTGGCAAAATGCCTGAAAATGCGTCATTAATCAATAAGCGACCTTTCAGAAGTCCGCACCATACTATTTCAGATGTGGCGTTGGTTGGTGGGGGAGGCGTGCCCCAACCCGGTGAGATATCATTGGCACACAACGGTGTTTTATTTTTAGATGAATTACCAGAATTTAAGCGTACTGTTTTGGAAGTTTTAAGACAACCGATGGAAGAACGGCGGGTGACTATTTCAAGGGCAAAGGTTTCATTGGATTTCCCTGCTAATTTTATGCTTATTGCTAGCATGAATCCCTGTCCATGTGGCTATTACAATCATCCTGAAAAGGAGTGTACATGTCCACCTGGAGCTGTTCAGAAATATTTGAATAAAATATCCGGCCCCTTGCTAGATCGAATTGACTTGCATGTAGAGGTTACTCCAGTTTCATTTTCTGAACTGAGTAATACCAAAAAGGGTGAGGCATCTGAACAAATACGCAATCGGGTAATAAAAGCAAGAGAAATACAGGCCAATCGCTATAAGGAAACTCCCGGAGTCTATGCAAATGCTCAAATGAGTAGTCAACAATTGAGGGTGGTTTGTCAAATAAATCAGGCAGGAGAGGCATTGCTTAAAAAGGCAATGGAAAGACTTAGTTTATCGGCTCGTGCCTATGATAGAATACTAAAGGTTGCCAGAACAATCGCTGATCTTGAAGCTGCAGCTGATATAAAAGTTGAGCATTTGGCTGAAGCTATTCAATACAGAAGCCTTGACAGAGAAAGTTGGGCGGGATAAATATTTACCCAAAAAAATAAAGGATTGGCAATTAGCCAATCCTTTATTTAAATTTTTCATTTCAATTTATCGGACTTCGCACCTAAAGAGTCCGTTTGTGATATCAACTACATTACCATTTTTATTCCAAACACTTCCTGAGAAACTTCCTCTGACTATTTTCTTTGAAGCGTCGTAGGTAAGTATCCTTATTTCCATACTAACAGGTACACCCGCACCAGCAGCAGATTTTGTATAATAGATTTTGTTTACGGAAAAAAGATCTCCTTTTTTCAGGTTAAATTCTGAGGTGTTGTCACTAAATGTACTAGGTTCTGTTGCATATATTCCAGGAACCAGTGTTGTAGCGTCAAAAGGTAATTGAACATATAATTGCATAGTAGTATCACTGCTTCCCAAGGTATTTCCTACAACGAGTAATGATTTCCCTGTAATGATATCTCCGCCAAAAGAAGATAAATTAATGGGACCACCGAAGATTTTCGTTCCTTGTGAACAGACCCATGAGTTTAGCGGAATTGTTATGCCTGTTGCAGTATCTACTACAATAGGAACAGTACAAGACGTTTTACGAATGGTTATTGGTACGTTATTAAGGCCAATTGCACTTGGTGCCCCTATTCCATAAAGCATAACAGTTCGTACACCTGTACCCGAGAATGTCCCCATTCCAGAAAAACGCATACCGTTTACTGTAGACGTATTAATAGCATAGTTACCGGGTGAGGAAACCGTTACTTTAATTCTTATTCTATTTGTGCTATCCAAATTGTCGAGCATCGCATACTGACCAAATACTTTGGCAGAGTCGCATAAGTCCGGAGTTGCATTAAACGAGGCAGTTGGAAGCCCAAGAAGAGATCCGACTTTTATAGCAAATTTACAACTTGTTCCTCCCGCTGTAATAGGAATAGAATCAATTCCACTTACCAATGGAGTCCCCGACCCTTCTAAGGTAATCGTTTGGAGGCCTTTATTTGCAAAAGACCCCGATCCTGAAAAGAAAATTCCATTTACTTTAATAGTACTCATGTTATAGGTGCCACGGGATGCAACGTTTACATTGAGGGTAAGGCTATTAGTAGCATCTAACTTAGTGCCTACAACATAGTCTCCTGCCAAAGTTGTATTTCCGCATAACACTCCAGCACTTTGGAGTGTAAATACAGCTACAGAATCTGTAATTGTCTCACTGCATTTATTCGACTCCCCTATTAAAGCTCTTATTTTTCCATTCGAAATATTAAAATTTTCATTGTTCAATGGATTAATAAGACTGGCAGCATAAACGGCTTCCAATAAGGTGTCATTAATAGTGGTTATTTCTACAGTAAAAGCTGTAGTGACATCTGTAGTGGTATAGTTGCCCATCGGAGTCAATACAACAATGGTAGCTTTTTGGTTGGAGGTGGAATAAGCCCCTTTTGCAAATTTGCCGGATGGTTCATTCAGGGTTATTCTTACAACATTTCCAAAGCTATCGCTCATGGCTACGTTTAAGAGAATAACGGTATCTATTTTAGAATAATAGGCTGTATCGATGCATCCTGCATAGGGCGTGCTGTTTCCGCTAAAAGACCAACCCGAATATTTTGGCAAATTCGTTTTGGTTGTATCTTTTGGAATAATATCTGACCAATCAGGTTCTTTTTTACAAGAGCCTGCTATTATTACAATAACAATGAAAATGATACAGAAAAGGACAGGCGAAATTATTTTTTTCATACAATTAATGCTCTAAGATTTTGCAAAGTATTTAATATTGTAGAAAAACAGGATAATTTTCTTGAAAATAACCCTTATGAAAATCACATTTTTTTCAACTCAGCAGTATGACAAAGACTTTTTTATTGCAAATAATAATAAAAGTCAATTTGAATTGGTATTTCACGAAGCCTCATTAAATGAAAATACGGCTGCCCTTGTTAAAGATAGTATAGCGGTCTGTGTGTTTGTAAATGACCACGTTTCTGCAGCAGTAATAAGCATACTTGCCGGAAATGGCGTAAAAATAATTGCTTTAAGGTGTGCAGGGTTTAACAATGTAGATATAGCGGCTGCGCAATCCAATAATATAAAAGTTTGCAGGGTGCCGGCCTATTCGCCGCAGGCGGTAGCCGAACATGCAGTGGCTATGATACTGACGCTTAACCGAAAAACCCACAAAGCATACAATCGGGTAAGGGAGCAAAATTTTTCGCTAAATGGGTTGCTTGGCTTCGATTTGTATGGCAAAACGATAGGTGTTATTGGAACAGGAAATATTGGGATTGCATTTTGCAAAATAATGTTGGGCTTTGGATGCCATGTGTTGGCTTTTGATCTTTTTGTAAACAAAGCGTTGGAAGTGGCAGGGGTCATTTATTTGCCCTTATTGGATGTAGTGGCACAAAGTGATATCATCTCGCTTCATTGCCCGCTAAACGAACAAACACACAATCTGGTAAATGCCGACCTCATCCAACTGATGAAAAAAGGGACAATGCTTATCAATACGAGCAGGGGCGGATTGGTAGATACCAAGGCAGTTATAGCCGGACTAAAGTCAGGAATGTTGAGCAATGTGGGTATAGACGTATATGAACAGGAAGAAAAATTATTTTTCAGAGATTTATCATCAGGCATTATTATGGATGATGTTATATCCCGACTGATGAGTTTTCCTAATGTGTTGATTACTGCTCATCAGGGTTTCTTTACAAAGGAGGCACTCACTCAAATAGCTGTAACTACTTTTAAAAATATTGGCGAATTGATAAATAATGCCACCATCAGTACAAAAGATGGTTTGGTAGTTTAGCGTATTTCAATCTTACATTTTCGTTAGCACAAGATTATTTACCTTCCGTTCGTTAATAGCAGGCAGCGTTTGGATATAAAACTTTATCCATTCAGGTATCTTTTTCGTTAAAAATCTATTTCTTTGTTACATGAAAACATTAAAGTATTTAATTTTTGCATTGGTTGGCATTTTCGTTTTTGTAGCCTGTCAAAAGGAGTTGAGTTTTGAAAGTGGCTTTTCCGGCGGAAGAGGAAAAGGATCATTATTTAGTGCCGCAGGTGGATGCCAACCCATCATTATTGGGGGATATTACCTTAAGGATAGTACACTCAACGATAGTAACTATGTAATCGTGAATCTTAACGTTACCAATCCGGGTGCTTACAATATTACCACTGAAACCAAGAATGGTTTTTCATTTTCGGATTCAGGGTTTTTTATCAGAGTAGGTCCCCAATCGCTTAAATTAAAAGCTGCTGGTAGGCCATTGGCTATTCAACAAACGCTTTTCACCGTAACATTCGATACAAGTTTTTGTGCATTTGCCATTGACGTTGCTGATACAATTATAAAACCTGCTGTATATCGATTTAATAATTCAGGCGGAACAGCTTCTTGCCTTGGGGATACTGTATTGGGAAGTTATAAAAAAGGTGTACCACTTAATTCTTCCAACAGGGTTGATGACTCAGTTATCGTTACAAGCCCTGGACGCTATTCTATTACGACGGATACGGTACGTGGTATTTGGTTTAAAGCAGCAGGTATTGTTTATGGAACCGGATTTAAAACCATTTCTTTCGTCGGTTTTGGAACACCGGACTCTACATCGGTTGGTACACATACCTTTAACGTAAAGAATAGTGATGGTACAAGTACTTGTAGTTTTAAGGTAAAAGTTGAGTCAGGTGTAGTGATACCTCCTACTCCTACAACAGACACTGCATGGAAATTTAGCGTAGGAAGTGTACAATATAATGGTCCGATAGATACTGCAATATTTACTGCGCTCCCTGCTCCATTGGGTTCTGTACTAGCTATTACAGGTAGCACATCACCCGGAGGAGACTCCTCGATCACTCTGGCTATGACTATGCCGGCGGCAGTTATTGTACCCGGAACTTATAAAACAAATGCAGGATTCACCAATGCTTTTAGTTTTGATGATGCCTCAGGAACGGCAGTTTATTCTGCCAATATTGCCACTGCAGGTGTAGTAATGACAATGATAATTACAAGCTACGATAATGTAACCAAAATAGTGAAGGGAACTTTTAGTGGAACAGCGGAAGATTCTGCAGGTGCAAGTGTAACTATTGCAGCTGGAAAGTTTGAAGCGAAAGTGCCTTAGTAAAACAAGAATAAAATTTTAGTAAGAGAACCATCGTTAATGATGGTTTTTTTATTTATTGTAAAGTTATCTAATCAATGAAA
>JANMZN010000238.1:0-16304 GCA_031383285.1 Segetibacter sp. | reverse complement strand
TTGTGCCATAAAACCAACTTCTATTTTAAATGATTTGTTGATCACATAACCCAATGCACCATACAATCTATTGCGATCAAAAATGGCGTTCTGAGCATTCAGGAAAATTTCATTGTAGGCTGATGCATAGATTGTTTTTTCAGTCATTTGCTTATGGTTAAGCGCAATGTTTATAGACAAAAAATACCGAAACCGCATTTGAAAATCACCTGGCAAAAACCGTTCTTCTATTCTATAACGATGTTGTAAAAAGACTGATCCAAAATTTTGGCGGGTAATAAATTGTTGATAGATGCGGTGTTCATTTGAACCAACTTTGTCTTCGTTGTTGGGTAAGTATTTTTGTCCATTTATGAAAGCATATCCAAGTAGTAAATTGTTGTTGTTTTCAGTCAGGTTATATCCAATGCCTGTGCGCAAAAGAAGCTGTTGTAAGTCGCCTGCAAAATTGTAGTTTCTGTATTGCACTTCATTCCACCAATTCCATTTGTTGTTTATTTTCTGATTTCCAAAATAGATAAACCAATTTCCTGTATTCGACTGCTGCGCATTCGTACTTTTTGAAAACAAAAAGATGGCGGTCAATAATAAGACCTTGTTGATCAATTTGAATGGATAATAAAAAGGACGTGGTTTTTTCAATACAAATTTTTACCTGGTTATTATGGAATACTAAAACAAAGTTTGTTTTTAATAAAGTTTGAAATTACTATTTTTGAATTGACAAAGGAAATTCAATTCATTAATTGGGTGGCATCGGTTGTGTTTTAATGCTTTTACAGCTTGCAAATAATGCAATGGTAGCTATTTGAGTACCTGAAATATCTACCGTTCAATGTGTAAGATTTGTTTTTTTTTATTAGTAGTAAAATAATGCCTTTTTTCTGTTTAGATTGACGGAAAGTAATTCATACTTTTACAGCACATTTTATAAAAAGTTCTATACAGATATGCTAACAGCCATACATCCTAAACTGCCAATGCGTAATAAAGCGGTAACCTTTGATTATTATGTAAAAAAGCTGGGTTTTAAAGACATAGGCAGTGCTGACTTTGACGGATACCTGATGGTACAAAAAGACAATATTGAAATTCATTTTTTTGAGTATAAAGAATTGGATCCAACAGAAAATTATGGGCAAGTCTACATAAGGACTAACAACATCAACGAGTTATTTCAAACCATGTTGGATAATAAACTGGGCATTCATCCATCAGGCCATTTGCAGGTAAAACCTTGGGGACAAAAGGAGTTTTCAATGCTTGATCCGGATAATAATTTAATCACTTTCGGACAGTCATTGTAATCAGTTAGCAGTTTGTTTTTGATGATTGTACGCCAGTGTTTTATTGATGCTGTTCAGACAACTTTTTAATCGTAAACCTATCATAGCATTGAGAGTTTTTTTATTTTCATTTTTAATACTGCGGGTAACATTTTCATCTGCTCAAAATGATACAATTGGTAAGCTAACGTTTAGTGCTTATGGAGATTTGTATTACAGTTTTGATTTCTCAAATCCACAAAACCATGAAAAACCAGATTTTATATACAATCATAAGAGGCATAATGAAATCAATGCCAATTTAATTGTGGCAAAAGCTAATTTTTTAGATAAGGGTACTAGAGCTAATATAGGGCTGATGGCTGGAAATTATGCTCAGTACAATTTAAAATCAGAACCAACTTGGGCGCAATTTGTTTATGAAGCAAACATTGGTGTTAAATTATCTAGCAAACATAACCTTTGGTTAGATGTAGGCATTATGCCCTCTCATATAGGTTTTGAAAGTGCTATTAGTAGTGATTGTTGGACACTGACAAGAAGTATTTTAGCTGAAAGCTCTCCTTATTATGAAACAGGCTTGAAAATGAGTTATACCAATAGGAAAGATAATCTTCAAATTGGGTTTTTGCTTTTAAATGGTTGGCAAAAAGTGAGTAAACCAGATACTATTCAAAAGCCATCTTTAGGGATGCAAATAATTTACAAACCAACAGATCAATTAACATTAAACTACAACAATTTTATAGGAACTGACAAAGCCGATAGTTTGAAATCACTTAGAACATTTCATAATTTTTATGCTCAATTTGAGCCAAACAAAAAAATAGGTCTCATTGCGGGGTTTGATATAGGAACTGAAACGCAAAACACAAAAGATTATAGCACTTGGTTAAGTCCAGTATTAATCCTCAGGTATTCTGTAAGTGATAAAGTAAACGTAGCTTTTCGGCGAGAATATTATAAAGACAAAGACCAGGTGATCATTTCAACAAAAACTACCAATGGTTTTCAGGTTTCAGGATTGTCTGCCAACTTTGATTATAAGATTAATAATCATATTAAATGTAGAATAGAGGGGAAGTTATATCATTCCAAGGATAAAATTTTTCAAAACAATAGCAATAATAATTACGCTATAACTTCCAACATTTCTTTAAAGTTATGACACAATGGGCGAAATGCCATTTAAGTTTAATTTTCATTCCGATGTGAGCTGCCCAAAAAATTGTTTCTTTTTCGAAGAACAATTTATTAAAGGCAGCCTTTAGTATTTTCAAACATCATAAATGTATTTAGGAGGTAAGTCCGATCAAGTTGTGAGTCTATAGCGGTATTACTCAAATCATCGTTTCTGAAACTAAGTATTACAACACAAACTTTTGGTTAGAGGTGTTACAATATCCTAAAACATGTTTCAACTTTCATAAATCTCATTATCTTCCCATCTTAAACCGCTCCTATATGAATATTAAGTTACGATTAACCGTCATGAGTTTTTTCCAGTTTTTTGTATGGGGCGCATGGCTGATTACAATAGCTACTTATTTTTTTTCGAACAATATGGGGTCTGGGGCGCAATTTGGAGCCATCTTTTCTACCCTGGCACTTTCTTCTCTTTTTATGCCGCCTATTACTGGAATTATTGCCGATAAGTGGTTAGATGCTGAAAAACTCTACGGCATTTTGCATATTCTTTATGGATTGGTGTTGTTCTGTGTACCCATGGTGCACGATGCCGACACTTTGTATTATGTCATTTTCGCTGCCATGATTTGCTACATGCCTACTATTTCCTTGTCTAATTCTATCGCCTATACTATTCTGAAAAGAGAAGGTCATGATGTTGTCAAAGTTTTTCCTCCTATCAGGGTATGGGGTACCGTAGGTTTTATATTGGCCATGTGGTTTACAAACCTTTCTGGTAGCAAGGCAAATACCAATCAATTTATTATTGGAGGTGTAGCTGCTATATTATTAGGCATTTTTTCCTTTACGCTACCTAAATGTCCTCCGCAAAAGTCTATAGCAAAAGGTGCAGGAATGATGGAGCAATTGGGTCTTCAGGCATTTAAATTATTTGGCAATTACAAGATGGCTTTGTTTTTCTTTTTCTCCATGTTATTAGGTGCTGCACTGCAACTGACCAATATGTATGGTGATACTTTTTTAGACGATTTTAAAAAAGTACCTGTCTATGGTGCTGATTCTTTTGTAGTGAAATACTCTACCATCATTATGTCTATTTCTCAGATATCCGAGACGTTGTTCATATTGACGATTCCATTCTTTTTGAAAAAATTTGGAATCAAAAAAGTTATGTTGTTTTCAATGCTGGCATGGGTACTTCGCTTTGGGCTGTTTGGTTTCGGCAACCCCGCAGAAGGATTGTGGATGATCATTGTTTCATGTATTGTCTATGGGATGGCTTTTGATTTTTTTAATATTTCTGGGTCACTATTTGTAGAGACCAACACGGATTCAAAAATAAGATCAAGTGCACAGGGATTGTTTATGATGATGACCAATGGCGTAGGCGCATTTCTGGGTAGCAAAGTCAGCGGTATTTTGATTGACACCTACTTTACTACCGGAGCCGGCGATAAGGACTGGCACGGCATCTGGATTAGCTTTGCAGGGTATGCGTTGGTAGTAGCGGTATTGTTTGTATTGCTTTTTAAGCACAAACACGACCCCAATTTAATCGGAAACATTCATGCCGAACCAATACTGCCAACTGATTAGCTTATGCTGCAACAATGGCTTAATTGGCGAACGACTTTGGCAATATTTGCTATCTGCATAGTGAGTGGAACTATATTTTATTCTAATTATTTGGCAAAAAAAATTGGCGAAGAGGAACGAAAAAAAGTGGAGGCTTGGGTAGAGGCGCAGAAAACCATTATCAATTCCAGTGACCAAACAAACCTCAATCTTGCTATTCTTATTGCTACAGAAAATGCTGACATACCAATTATAGAAACCAATGAGAAGGACAGCATCAACACCTATAATAACATCGATTCGCTGGAGATAGCCAATAAAAAAAATTACCTTCATGACAAGTTGGTGGAGTTTAAAAAACTACATGCTCCCATTGTGCTGCTTATTAGCGAAAAGCCTTATCAAGCCAATCTCTATTATTATGGCGAAAGCAAGTTGCAGAAGGAGGTTCGTTATTACCCTATTATTCAATTGATCATTATCGGACTTTTTATCTTTATCACCATCATAGCACAGCGTGTAGGATACCAGAGTACACAAAACCAAGTTTGGGCAGGCATGGCCAAGGAAACGGCACATCAACTTGGTACTCCTGTAACAAGTTTGGAAGGTTGGCTTGAAGTGCTGCGTGATATTCCGGCAAATGCTAAAATTGTACCTGAAATAGAAAAGGATGTTGATCGGTTAAAGCTAATCTCTGATAGGTTTGGAAAGGTAGGAAGCACCCCAAAATTGGAAGAGAAAAATCTGGTAGATCAGGTTGCTTTCATGATCGATTATATTAAAAAAAGGGCGAGTGGAAAGGTTCATTTTGAGCTGAATGCCAATGGAGAAACGAACATTCCTGCTATGATTTCACCCCCATTGTTTGACTGGGTAATAGAAAATTTACTAAAGAATGCATTGGATGCCATTGCCGGGCAAGGAAAAATAGTAGTAACTATAAAAGATGAGATATCATCTGTTGTCATAGACGTTACAGATACGGGCAAGGGGATCAGCAAAAACAATATCAGCAAAGTATTTAAGCCGGGCTTTACTACCAAAAAAAGAGGTTGGGGTCTTGGCCTTACCCTGACACGTAGAATAGTACAACAATACCATAAGGGGCAGATATTTGTAAAAAATTCTGAGCCTGGAAAAGGAACTACTTTTAGAATTATCCTGAATAAATAACAGTAGTTTTCAGATTCCCCTACATTTCAACTGTTCTGAAATGATTTAGCTTATCCATCTCCAGGATGGTGGTATTACCATCTTCAGATTCTCTGTACATAATGTTGAACTTTGCTCCCCAAACAATTTCCTTGTAGGTATATGATGATCTTGAAGTAACAATATTGGAATAAACAGGATCAAAACCCGAAACTTGTACATACAGTTCCATATCAGAAGGCTCCAAATCTTCTTTGGAAAAATTAAGCAACGGACTTTCTTCATCTATAGGATGTACCACGGTCCAGTTCATATTTAAAAAATCTATTCTGGAACGCTCAAGGTTTAGCTGATAAAATTTGTATTCTGATTTCTCTTTGTCTCCTTCCTTCAAAACAATATTTACAGCTATTTTGGTGTCTATCAAGTAATGATTTTTTTTGTAAGGAGCCATTCTAAACATTAGCCCTTTCCCATCTTTAAACGGGCTAATTAATGCATGTTCACTAAATAGAATAAAAGCTTTTGGACGAGTAAATCTTCCATAAAAAAGACCGGTTAGAAATGCAAAGGAAAGAAGACCAGCCATGGATTCAAATGCTGCTATCAGATTGGCTGAAAACCCAACAGGATTCATTCGACCATAACCTACTGTAGTAAATGTCTGTGTGCTAAAAAAGAACACTTCCTTAGCATGACCCCAAAAACTGCTTGACGAAAAGCCTTGTAATTGGTCGTGACCTACTAGCAAATACAATAAAGTAAAGAATAGATTTTCTGCAAAAAATAAAATTAAAATGAACAGAAAAAAATGAAATCTGGACAATTCCAACAACCAGGAGTAAACGCTGATTCGCTTAAGAATAGGAATTCCTTCTTTGATTATATTAAATGAACCATCTTTATTGATAAAGCGACCGCCAATACGGTTTGCCTGGGTACCAAAGCCTGTATCTGTATTGGCCTTAGAAAAAGGATTTATTTTTTTGAACGATGCCATGGGTTGAAGGTAAAGCAGAAAATTGATAGAAAAAGTTGTCTGCGTATTTTCTGGCTTTTATCTACTTTGCACCTTGCTATATTTGCATCTTTCAAATCATCGCCATGAAAAAATTTATTTTATCCGCTTCTGTATTATTGATCTGTTTTGCATCAATATCTCAATCCAAAATACTGACACTCGAAGATGCCATGGTTAAAAACAGGACAACTTTGGCTGTCGAAAACCTGAAGCAATTGCAATTTGTATATGGATCTGAAGACTATGTGTACCTCAAAAAAGTAAATGACAAAGATGTATGGATGAAGGGCAACTTAATAACTAATGAGGAACAGCCCTTTTTGACACTTGGACAGTTGAACCAAAAACTTGCAACTGCAGGAAAAGATACATTGTCTAATATGCCAGCTATTAAATTTAATAAATCGGCAAACTGGGTTTTTTCTACCAAGGCAGGCAAGCTAACTTACAATCTTGTTACAAATACTTTCACTACTTTGGTAGATAAGAAAGTGTTGGCTAAAGAGAATGTTGAAGAAAGTGTAGCAGGCTACGTAGCATATCTCGACAGCTTTAATCTGCATGTGGCAAATGGCAGCGCAGATAAAACAGTAACCACGGACGGTACGAGCGATATTGTTTATGCATCGTCGGTTCACCAGAACGAATTTGGAATAACCAAGGGGACTTTTTGGAGCAATAGTGGGAAGAAGCTAGCTTTTTACCGGATGGATCAAACCATGGTACCACCATACCCCATCATCGATTGGACAACAAGACCTGCAAAAGTCGACAACATAAAATATCCGATGGCTGGTGATAAAAGCCATCACGTAACGTTGGGTGTTTATAATGCTGAGAAAGATTCATTGATTTATTTACAAACAGGAGAACCCGTCGAACAATATCTTACGAATATTGCATGGAGCCCGGACGATAAATTTATTTTCATAGCAGTGTTGAACCGGGAGCAAAATCATTTGAAATTGAACAGGTATGATGCAACTACTGGAGCATTTTTAAATACTTTGTTCGAAGAAAAGGACGAAAAATATGTAGAACCACAAGTGCCCATGTTGTTTGTAAAAAGCAAACCTGGGCTGTTCATCTGGCAAAGTACGAGAGACGGTTGGAATCATTTGTATTTGTATGACTCTAATGGTACACTTTTAAAACAACTCACCAAAGGAGAATGGACAATAGCAGAAGTAAAAGGCTTTGATGAAAAAGGAGAGAAGTTGTTCTTCATTTCTACCGAAGAAGCGCCACTCACAAAAAATCTTTATCAGCTTGATATGAAGAGCGGTAAAGTGAAACGGATTTCGCAAGGAGCAGCAGTTCATACTGCACAAATAAGCAGTTCAGGAAAATCTGTGATTGACAATCTTTCAACTGCCAATATATCTCGTCAGATTCAGTTAATAGAAGTTTCGTCAGGAAAGAATAAAGTTTTACTGACTGCAAAAAGTCCTTTAGCTGATTATATGCTGGGGCAAATGAATATTTTTACCATCAACAATAAAGAGGGGATTCCGCTGTATTGCAGGTTGTTTAAGCCGGTTGATTTTGACAGTACGATTAAGTATCCTGTGATTGTGTATTGGTACGGTGGCCCTCACAACCAAATGATCAATGCGGGGTTTAATGGGGGTGCAGGTGACTATTGGTTTCAATATTTAGCAGAGCGGGGCTATGTAGTATTTACTTTGGATGTAAGAGGAAGTTCTTTCAGAGGTAAAGCATTTGAACAAGCAATTTTTAGAAAGGCAGGAGATGCGCAGATGGAAGATATGATGAGCGGGATCAATTATCTGCATTCGCTTTCTTATGTAGATAAGAATAACATGGGGCTATTTGGTTGGAGCTACGGTGGTTTTATGACCATCGATTTTATGTTGAATCAACCGGGCATATTTAAAGCCGCAGTAGCAGGTGGGCCGGTCATTGATTGGAGCTATTACGAGATCATGTATGGAGAACGATATATGGATATGCCAAAGGAAAATCCGGAAGGTTATGCTTCAACGGATCTTACCAAACAAGTAGGCAAATTAAGGGGAAAGTTATTGGTTATTCATGGACAACAAGACCCGGTAGTGCTGCAACAGCATTCAGTGAAATTTGTGCGGGCAGCCATTGACAAAAACATTCAGGTTGATTACATGATCTATCCTGGGCACGAACACAATGTGTTGGGAAAAGACAGAGCGCATTTGTATCAGAAAGTGACAGATTATCTGACGCAATATTTGAAGTAAAAAGTGAATGTGCTTTAGCTTTTTGGTGTAATTAAGTTTGACCATTTTACTGGTTCTTTGATTATTGCTTTGTGATATAAAAAATTCAAGAATGGTTATGGAATATTTTGTGCCTAAAGCTTCTATCGTTCGGCGGATTTGGGGAAAGGCTGATACCATCCTATTTATCTTTGGTGGTGCAGCTACTGAGTTTGCACTTAACAAAGCTGTAGATTGGTTATACTTCACCGGCAAGCTACCTGCTGATCCCATTGGCAGGTTATTCTCAACGGTTAGCTATGCTAGAAAAATTGTTTTTGCTGAAAAGGAAGCAGCATTAAAAGCCATTGACGCTATTGCGGCTATTCATGCTTCTGTGGAGAATAGCCGTGGCTCAAGCATACCCGATTGGGCTTATAGAGATGTTTTGTTTATGTTGATTGACTATTCCATCAGGTCCTTCGAATTGTTGGAACGTAAGTTGACTTTGTACGAAAAAGAAGAAGTTTTTGATGTGTTTTTTAGGGTTGGTGAGCGAATGAATTTAGTTGGGCTACCTAAATCATATAGTCAATGGTTGATAATGCGTAAAGAACATTTACAAAATGACCTGGCAGAGAGTGCTTATACAATTGATCTCTTGAAGCAGTATAGGAAGCAGCTTGGGACGGTGAGGTATTGGATTTTACATGAAGGACAAATGTTAGTAGTTCCAAAACATGTTCAGTTTTTAATGAGGATGCGAAAATTTTCTTTCATTACGCCCTTTATTGTTCTCTATAAGTTGCTTAGAGTACTTAGATTAGATGCCTTAGTCAAAGCAATTATTCTACCATCAAAATACAGAGCAGATATCAATAAGTTGGATATTTCCTGATAATAGGAAATTAGCCTTTCTTCCTTGTTTATTGCCATTTGAAAAGAATTGAGTTAAAAATGCATGCTCATTTCTATTTTGCAGATTATGAATCCTTTCCTTTCTAAAAAATTCAGGTTTTACAGCTTCCTAAGTATGGTGTTGTTGGTGTTTGTGCATGGTTATAACTTGCATGATCGCTATATGCAGCCGTGGACACTTGTAGATGAACCACTCAACTTTACGACGTTCACAGAGTACTTTCTTGCCAATGGCATTTTTCGTTTTAGAATACCAATGTTATTCGCCATATCAGGTTACTTGTTTGCTATGCATGATGAAACACCGCATTGGCAAAGAATAAGAAAAAGGGCACGCACTTTATTATTACCCTATTTTATCTGGAGTATGATAGGATTATTAATTGCGGTTCTATTGGCAAATTGGACAGTAACTAGGGATGTCGTTTATAATTCCCATCTGCAACCTTCTGATAAAAAATTTGGGGACTATTCAATTGCGGAATGGGTTTCTGCTATTTTGTGGCCCACTTCGTTTCAGCTGTGGTTTTTGCGTTGCTTATTTATGTATAATATGCTTTATCCTTGGTTGCTAAAAGGTGTTTCCAAAGCACCAAAAATTATCTTTGCCATTTTCGGCTTTTTATGGCTTTCTACTTTCGGTGTTATCTTATTGGAAGGGGAGGGGCTGTTGTTTTTTAGCCTAGGTATTTGGCTTTGTAAAAGTCATAAAGATGTTGAGTTTAAACCTAAATGGCTCAATCTGCCAATAGCTGTTTTACTTTTTGTTGTTATTGCCGGTTTTAAAACATGGCTTGCATTTGATGTAAAATATATAAATGCTAGTAGGTTTTTCATGTTTTCTTTTCTTCACAAGGTCACTATTCTATTAGGGTTATTGGTTGTTTGGTTTGGATGTAATGAATTGGTTAATTACCTGATGGGAAAGCATTGGTTTGTTAAGTTGTCATCATTTTCATTCATCATTTATGCTTTGCATGTGCCTCTGATAACTTACCTTATTGATCCATTTTTTGGGATAATAGAAATTATACCATATTACAGAATTATTACGTTTTTTGTACTACCAATATTAGTTATTCTATTTTGTATGTTGACTGGGTGGGTATTAAGAAAGACAATGCCTAAGGTATATTCGGTATTAACAGGTGGGAGGGGGTTTTAATAAATATTCCAGCTATTCACAAAAGAGGATTAAAAAACAAAGCGGAGTAAACGGATATTTTAAGCGGGTCTTAATTGGTGTTTGAGTTCATCCCTCGAATTATCATTTATAATCATTTTGAAGCCTAAATCGAGTTGACTTAATTCTTCATCTGTAACAACATGTTTGGGGTCAAAAATGTGCTTCATGATCAATTGCTTAGGAGTTAGCTTTTTGTTTTCGTTATTAGTAAATAGCGAATTGGTAAAATCGTTAAACATAAACTTCTATTTTTAATGAAGTATTGAGTGTAAAGCTATAGAAAGTTGGCAACCAAAATTCACGTTTGAATCTTGTTTTTTTTTAGTCAATCTAGTTGGTATAAACTTGTTAATAAGTATTTGAAGGGAGGCCGTAAAAAAGGTGAAATCACTGGGTTATTGAAATTTGTAGGTCACTTTTAATAACATCTATTTAATAAAAATGCCGCCTAATTTTTTAAGCGGCATTTTCATTATTTTTCTTTTGAATTATTTTACATGGCTGTTCACCAATTTAGCTAATTCAAACATTGAGATTTGGGCTTTACCACCAAACACAGGTTTTAGTTTGGCATCGGCATTGATATTTCTCCTATTCTTTTTATCCTGCAAATCGTGTTTCTTAATATATTCCCATATTTTCTTTACAATCTCTGTCCTGGGCATTGGTTTAGAACCAATAACTTCTGCAAGTGCTGCGCTGGCAGTAAGTGGAGCCATAAAGGCTGCATTTGGTTTTCTTTTTGCTTTTTTAGGAGCTGCTTTTTTAGCTACAGCTTTCTTTGGAGCTGCTACAGCTTTTTTAGGAGCTGCTTTTTTGGGAGCTGCTACAGCTTTTTTAGGTGCTGGAGCTGCTTTCTTTGGAGCTGCTTTTTTAGGAGCTGGTGCGGCTTTTTTAGGAGCTTTTGCCGCCGCCTTTGGTGCTGGTTTTGCTGCGGCTTTTTTGGCTGCTTTTGCCATAATTTTTTTAATTTAAAGGTGAATGAATAATCATTGAAACAGGATACATTTTTTTTAAATCCCAATTTCATGGAGTAAGGTATATACTTTCTGCATATAAGGTTGAAATTTACCCCAAAAACTTGTCCCCGAATGTGAGTAAAAATTTCTCATTTTCATTGGGAAAATAATATAAATCTTATACTGAAGTTTTACGAATAATAAAAGACCTTATTTTTTGCGATTAAAAATCAACTGATCAATTGATATTTTGCCGCTTCCAAACAAGAAAACTACAATCGAAATTACTAGGTATAAAAAAGACAATTCCTTATTTTCAAAAGAGTCTTTTGCATGTGCTATAAAATAAGCAACAGCCATTGTGATGAATATGGGAATAGTTGCAAATCTGGTTACGAAACCCAGCAATACGAGTATACCACAGCCAAACTCAGCAAAAATGACCAGGTTAAATGATAGGGTTGTTCCTATGCCAATTACATCACCAAATTGGGGTAATATTTTATCATATGCCATCATTTTTGAATAGCCATAATTGATAAATATCCCTCCAAAGATGAGTCTTAGCAATAGGATTGCCATATCGGTATTTAATGGTTGAATTTTAAGAAAGTTTCTGATCATCGATGTGATTTTTTTCAGGTTTTGAAAAGGACAAATGGAATGAATTTATCGGGAATTTGGAGGACTATTTTAGGAAGACAATTGAATGAATGTCTATTTTGGTAATTGTTACTATAATGTTCATCAAATTTTGCCAGCAGTTGAAAAAAACTGTGGATCGTACTGGGCTCGAACCAGTGACCTCTGCTCTGTCAAAGCAGCGCTCTAAACCAACTGAGCTAACGATCCAAGAGGCCAAATGTATATTTTTTTTGAATTCTATTGAAAGTAATCAGCCTTTTCTTGTAAGAATTGTTTCTAAGTTGGCATTTTTCGCTTTGCTTTTTATCGTTGATTTTTTATATCCAAAATCAATAATTTTCATTAGCAGCTTTGGCATTTCTTTGTTTGTAAAGATTAATATTCGAAAAGCCATGTTAATGGTAACTTTATTGTTTAACTCAACTATTATTTATGCGTAAAATAAATTTATCAGTTATTATTTTACTGTCTTTTTGTTTCCAATCTGCTAAAGGTCAAAATGTGGCTCAGGTTTGGGCGTCTTGTTCCCCCGATACGCTCAAAAGTATTTATCTGAACGATATGGCTTCTGATTCATTAGGAAATACGTATTATACCGGTTACAAGCAGGATAGTGCTTATTATGCATTTACTCATTTTGTTTTGATGAAATTTAGTAAAGACGGAGCCTTTGAATGGGTGAAATCTTATCCCTTTCCTGCATTGGATTCATTTGAAAAAGGGAATGCAGTAGCAATAGATAAATATGGGAACGTTTTTGTGACGGGTTCCCGTTCAGATAGTTTCTGCAACATCTGTACTCAATCTGTAAAAGAAGAAGACCAGTTTACAATAAAATATTCACCTGTAGGAACGTTGCTATGGATAAATCGCTACAAAGGGCCGAAAAACACGCTGCAATCTCCAACAAAAATGATTGTATTGGACAACGGCAATATTTTGGTAGCGGGCACTGAAGAACTTTACAATAATAAGACCTATGATTATACTTCATACGGTTATTTGCATAGAATAAACAGGAATGGACGAAGCGTTTATGTAAGGAAAGTAAAAGATTTGCGAATGGGTTCTTTTGCAGTTGATAAAAACAATGAAATTGTATTTGGAGGGTTGCTTTTAGAGCAAAACCTTTACCAGCTTGGAAAGGTGTTTATTGCAAAATATAGTTACACAGGAGATAGTCTTTGGTCTAGAAAATTTGTTGAACCACAAAAGAATGGAGGTGTTCGATTTCTGAAAACGGATCAATCGAATAACATTTATGTAATGGCTCAAACAGATACAATAACTTTTTATAATCACCCAAGGGTAATGATTATGAAGTATAATCCTCAAGGTGCATTGTTGTGGTATAAAAAGGAACCTGATCATTCTTATTGCAATTTTTCAACATCCGCATTGCATGTAGATAAAAATGGTAATGCTTTTTTGGCTACATTTTTAGAGCCTGCTTCTTCCTACAATAGGAATTGGCTAATTAGTAAATACAGTTCAAATGGCATTCATAATTGGAGTTATGAATTCAAGGATTCTGTAAATACAAGTGAGAATTCTAATGGAATTGTAGGAGATGATCAATCAAATATTTACGTTAGCGGCGTGGCAGGAAAAGCTTACAACACTTACATGTACGGTACATTGGCTCTTGATAGCAATGGCAACAAAAAGTGGTTGAAACTTTACACATCTGCAAACCGAACAAACAATTTTCCTGTGGGGATAGCTTTGGCAGGTGGAAGTATTTACACAGGAGGAATTGCAAGCAAGGGCGTTTGTGTTGTTAAGTACAATTTGCCATCAATTGCTCCTAAAATAGAAAAACAACTACAAGAAGAAAATGTGGAGGTTTTTCCAAATCCGGCAATTAACTATTTGCAAATAAGTACTTCGCCATCTGATAAGAAACGGATAATATTCGTTTACAACAGTGCCGGAATATTAGTGCGACAACAAACACTAATTCCCGGAACAAAGAAGCTAATAATTCCAATTGCTGATTTAACTTCAGGTCTATATTTCGTAAAGCTAAATGACCATAAAAAAAGGGAGCCGGTTAGATTTATTAAAAAATAAAATTTCCGTTCAAACTGTTATTGTCACTTTTCACGAATAGATTTAAACTCTGAGCCTTGTTTCCATTGAGGCATGGTGGATTCTGAAGCCAGTCTTTTGCCTACTAAAAAAAGCAGTTTTAAGTCTTCTATTCCACCGTTGAATGTCCATTCATCATGGTATTGATCAGAAGGACGGTGGTAATGCTTTTCTACATATTCTGCATGCACTTTTTTTCCATAAGTAGTTCCTTTACCTACTATGTCAACACCTGTTTTAGCATACAATGCAGGAATACCAACTTTCGCAAAATTAAAATGATCCGACCTGTAATAACTTCCGCCCTCAGGGTGGTCTTCTTTTGCAATATACCTTCCTTGAGTCTTAGCGGCATCTTCCAGATAACCTTCTAATTCAGATTGTCCTGCGCCGACTATAATTACATCATTTGTTTTATTATCCGGATTTAGTCCATCCATATTAATATTTGCAACCGTTTTTTTAATAGGAAAAATGGGATTTTGTGCATAATAAGCGGATCCCCATAGTCCTTGTTCTTCTGCTGTTACACTTAAAAAAACGATGGTTCTTTCAGGTTTGGTTTCAAGGCTTTTATATGCTCTTGCCAACTCTATCAACCCGGCAGTGCCACTTGCATTGTCTAAGGCACCGTTATAAATTGAATCCCCTGTTTCATCAGGCTTTCCAAAACCTAAATGATCCCAATGCGCTGTATAAATAATGTATTCATCTGGTCTTTTGGTACCAGGTATAGTAGCTATTACATTGTGTGAGAGATTGTATGTCGCTTTTACTGAAATACCTGTAGAAATGGAAAGGCCTAATTCAATTGGTTTGAACCCTCGCTTGGATGCAGATCTAAGTAGCGAACTATCTCGACCACTTGCCTTGAATAATCTTTTGGCAGCATCTTCCGAAACCCATCCAACCATATCGCAGTATTTTGCATTTTTACCTCTGTCATCCAAATGTAGTTTTGAGCTGTTCCAATTATTTTGTACTACTGAAAAAGGGTAACTGGCAGCAAGCGTATTGTGTACAATCAGGCATCCTATAGCACCTTGTCTGGCTGCTTCTTCATATTTATATGTCCAACGGCCGTAGTAAGTCATGGTAGTACCTTTAAACATAGACGTATCTCTGCTACCAAAACCAGGATCGTTTACCATTACTACCACTATTTTTCCTTTTACATCCAAATTGGCATAATCATTCCATTTGTATTCTGGTGCTACTACACCATAGCCTGCAAATACAAGCGGAGCGTTGGTAATGGTTATTTTTGGATCAGATTTTTCAGTCCATATTACATAGTCGTCAAAACCTTTTAATGAGAATGCGCTGGCTTTACTTAAAACTTTCATTTCAGGATCGGCATTTGTAGCAATATTTACCATAGGTATATCTTGAAAATAACTGCCACTATTGCCTGGTTGCAGTCCCAATCGTTTAAACTGATCTTGTAGGTAATTAATTGTTTTAGTTTCAGCACGAGTAAAGGGTTTCCGTCCTTCATATTCATCAGAAGAAAGTATTTTGATGTAACGCTTAAGGCTGTCTGCATTAAAAGATTGAAGACCATCCCCAATTACATTGTTTTTATAAAAGAATGACAATAAAAACATTGACAGTAATAGAAGGATAAATATCGATGCAATGTGTTTGAAATTTAGGCAGTTGATTGCTTTCATTTTGAAATAATTATTACTATTTTAATTTAATTGTGTAAAATTGTATCTTTTTAAAACCAATTAGGAAATTAAATTTTATTTTATGACATCAATTAAAAAATTATTGCTTCCATTGTTTGTAGTTTCAGCTACTATAGTAATAATCACAAGCTGTAAAAAATCAGATGATGGTACCGGAAATGGTGGATTTGCGGGATTTGATGCAACTTTATCAGATCTCACTTTTAAACTTCCTCCAATCCCAAATTTTATTTTGATTTCAGGCATTCCTGTTCCAATTTCTACCTTCCCTGAGCAACAAATTCCTGGAGATTTTCACCAGCATTTTGATCTTGACAGTCTTGTAAGAATTAACACAGCCAATACTTTTACTGCTGCTGATGTAACATCCATCAAGGTTAAAACAATGACGATTGTTGCAAAGAATGCAAAGCCAACTAGTAATTTATCT
>JANMZN010000199.1:0-2332 GCA_031383285.1 Segetibacter sp. | reverse complement strand
GTCCTTCTAATTTTTTGTATGTTGTTTTTCGGGTTTTCAATCTTTGCCCAAACCAATCAATGGACATGGATAAATGGAATCTACGGCTCATTTGGCGTAGCAGATACCAATACGAATCCTGGCTCGATGAGAGGTGGTGTTAACTGGACCGACACTGCAGAAAATTTTCCAACATAAAAAATCGACTCACTACATTTTTTTATGAAAAATAAAAATACCCTTGCTAATACTACGTTTCAGAAGATTTATAAAAATGAAGTTTCAAAATAAAAAAAGCTGCCCTTCCGGAACAGCTTTTAGACATTCAACGTATTTAGACATTTATTATTTGAAACGTATTTTCGTAAGTAGGGTAGTCGCAACTCCTTGCCCCTGAGTAATTCCTTTATCAATGGCTTCTCTGAAGTGGATACCGCCATACAATCTAGAAATGGCTGCTTCTTTGGCTGCAGCTTCAAAAGAACTAAAAGTGCGAGGACTAAGACCTAAAGAAATGTTTGCGCTATCTGTAAAAGCGACATTTTTTCCAAACATTTTTGTAAGCATTTCTGCTGCGGCACCTGATGATACTGAATGTCCTGATGGATATTCAGGAAATGGAGGTGTTCCAAGTAGCGGTGTCCAGGTGCTTTGACCAGGGATATAAGTACGTATGTAACTCAATGGACGCAATAGGTTAAAGGCATATTTTTCATTCCAGCAGGAAATAAATGCATCGCCCATTGCAATATTCACTTTGGCAAACATTTCTGCAGCCTCTCCCAAATTAAGCTTGCGCTGTGCAGCTATGTTGGTACAAATGCCTACCCAATGTCCGGGCGGTGTTGGTGTAGCACCTGCGCCATCTGCCCACCACAATGCGATGTCTTTTTGAGCTTGTGTTAGATTATTAGTCGTACTGACTACTTCAAGTGCTTGTATGTAAAAAGCAGAGGTAGGGTCTGTGCTAAAAGGAATGGTACTTTTAATAGTACAGGCTGCTCCATTTGGCATAGCATAACAAAGTAAATTGCCCCAATATGGTTCCAATGGATTTGTAACTGCACCTGTAGGTGACCAATAAAGCGGATTGATGGTGGTAGAAGGTACTACATAGGTTAGCGTACGGGTAGCGGCAAAATTGTCATTGTTTGCCCTGTTCAGAACTGCTACAGCCACTGCTTTTCCATAATCTACAGACTCTATAATCTCTTTGCTTTTTAGCGTAAGTAATGCATCGTCCATATATAATTTGTGCAATGCTTCTACTCTGCTTAGATTAGTTGCATTGAGCGTTCCAAAAATAGAAAGGCTGATCTGGTATAAAGCTTCATTGGCAGCCAATGTAAAGTCAAGCTGCCCTTTTTTGAACTTATTTGGTAAATTTACAAGACCTGGTATTTGTCCTTCCAATGATTTGTAGCCACCCATGCCTGGCACAACGGCTTCATATAAACCGATTGCAGCATAAGCATATATTCTGGATGCCTGAGGAGGATTCTTACTCTCTGTCTGTACAATACTCCTGTAGCCATTCATCCAATCTATAGCTACTTGGGCAGTTGATTTTGAGGATTTTGAAGCGTAGCTCAAATCGCTCGTTTCTGTTGAAGTATCTGGCGCTTGTATATCCGTTTTAGAACACGATGGAATAATAATAACCATCAGGAGTGCCATACCTAATAATTGTAATTGTCGCATAGAAAAAATATTTTACAACACTATGACACTATAAAAATGTCTTAGGTTGCGTAGGGTTTGCCGTTTTGTTTAACTTATTTTAACTATTTTGACAAATAATCTAAATAATTAACTGCAATCATAGCACAAAAATTAATTTTGATGAAATTTGTGTTTAAATTTATCCGATAAATCAGCTATAATTTATGTCAACACTACTAGAATCTAGCCCAAAGCCCCTTACAGCCAAAGATTTTGTAACAGACCAAGAGGTCAGATGGTGCCCCGGATGTGGTGATTATTCCATATTGGCACAGGTTCAAAAAATAATGCCTTTGGTTGGCGTTCCCAAAGAAAACATTGTAATGATCAGCGGAATTGGCTGTAGTAGTCGATTTCCTTATTATATGAATACCTACGGTTTGCACAGCATTCATGGTAGGGCAACAGCTGTAGCCAGCGGGCTAAAGGCTAGCAGACCGGAACTAAGTGTTTGGATAATAAGTGGTGATGGAGATAGCCTGAGTATAGGTGGCAATCACACCATTCATTTGCTTCGCAGAAATTTTGATGTGAACCTACTGATGTTCAATAACCAGATTTACGGATTGACCAAAGGGCAATATTCTCCAACAAGTGAGCAGAACAAAGTAACAAAGAGTACGCCGTATGG
>JANMZN010000440.1:0-10544 GCA_031383285.1 Segetibacter sp. | reverse complement strand
TAATTACATTTGACACATAACAACCAATTAAAAACATGGAAGTTGAGTTGTTTGGTTAAAAACAAAGAATTAATAAGGATGCAAATCATTCACAAAATAGACGATTTCTTATTTGCTATTTTCCCTAAGTTAAAAATTGTGGGGGGGGGGTAACAGTTTCATTATCAATGAGTTAGAAAACTACTATACCTACGGTCCATTTAAGCCCAAAGTTACCGTTGATGGTGAATGGGTAACAATACAAATAGACACGCCTACTATCCTATCGCAGGAAGCCGATTACAGAAAAACAATAACCCTTTGTGAAAAGGGAAAGTATGCCGAAGCAACATCCATTCTTCAAAACCTACTTCAAAAAAATCCCAACAATTCGGAATACCACCGAATAATGGGGCAAATACTCTCTGATGAAGGTGATCAGGAAGAAGCCATCAATTGCCTGATTGACGCACTACGATGGGATCCTAAAAATGGTTGGGCACTGCTAATGATGGGCAACATTTTTGCGAAATTCAAAAATGATGTTCCTACAGCCATGCAGTATTATGACCAGGCTATAATAGCAAATACTGCCGACCACATCAGCCTTACCAACATTGGCTACCTGCTACAGCAACAAGGTAAATTGGAGGAAGCCAAAAAATATTTTTACGAGGCTTTAAAAATAAATAATCAATACCCCAATACGCATTTTGCATTGGGAATGATTGCAGAAGCGGAACATGATTTATCCTCTGCTTTTTACAGTACTGTACAGGCTATTAAACTCAGCCAAAACAAAGATGTACTGTATCAAAATGCTGTAAAGCAGGCATTTGTTGTAGCTAAGAAAATAACGGAAACGGATGAAGGCAAAAAAATATTTAGAGCATACAGGCACAAGCTGGAATTTGATGGAGGAACAACCATAGACATTGTAGAAGATGCAACAATTGCCACTGCGGCAAAAATTGAATTTGCAGAAAATTATGACAGACCAAAACACATTGTTAAATACAAACCAAACTATCCGGCAGTAGCGCATTTAATCATGCACGAACTGGTTCACCTGGATTTTGTAATTGAAGCAAGAAAAGGTTCGTTTAACCAACTCTTTATTGCTACGCAACAACACAAGGCTGCGTTTATAAAAGAACAAGAACCCACTAAAAAGAAATTACAAAAACTGGACATCCCCGAAAAATCCATTGCATTGTTTTGCGAAGGACTATTCGATGGAATGAACAGACAGGCATACAACGCCCCTATTGATTTATTTATTGAGCAATTCTTGTTTACCGAATATCCTGCATTAAGACCTTATCAGTTTCTTTCGTTGTATGCTTTAATGCAAGAAGGAATAAAAGCAGTAACAGATAAAAAAATAGTTGACCTCGCCCCCAAAGACATTCTTTCTAAAAGCAAAATATACAATTTGGTTATGGCCATTCAGTTCAAAGCATTGTATGGCATAGACGGTGTAAAAGACTTTCAGGCAACAGCCCATGAGTTAAAAACAGCACAGAGTTTTTATGATGAGTATCAGCAATACAAAGACGACAAAGAACCTGCTGAAGAGTATGAAATGGTGCTTCATTGGGCTGAAGATTTAAACCTAGATAAAAATTTTGAACTGATAGACGAAAATGAATACCGTACCAAAAGAACAGATATAGACAACCTGCTTTCTTCCATTGAAAAGGATCCGTACGATATAGAAAGCAACAGCCCATACAAGGATCGACAGATGGACAAATTTCTGCAGTCGCAAAGTGATATAGGAACCAACATGGCAGTTGTGATGTTCATGGTAGATGCGCTGCAATATTTTGATGCAATGCCCAAAGAAACCATCAAAAAAATAGCCATTGAAATAGCTATGCAAGGCAGAGAAGGTTACCACCCCGATAAGAAAGATTACACCATTTCATCTATGCCCAATAAACAATTTAGCGGCTACCAAATACTCAGCTACTACTATGTTAGTTGGGCATTGTCGATGCCCGATGCAGTGGATAAGTTAGGATTGAATTATGAAGAAGAGTATGAAATAGCGAGGAAAATGAAAAAGAATTAAAATACCGATGACTGAATTTTCAACCATAGATAATCAGGTAAAATCAAAAAAGCGGGTGGCTGACCACGGGGAAGTTTTTACTAACCAACGTGAAGTAAACGCAATGCTTGATTTAGTGAAACACGAAACTGAAAGAATTGACTCTCGGTTCTTAGAACCAGCCTGTGGCAACGGAAATTTTTTAGCGGAAGTATTAAGACGAAAATTAGCAGTTGTTGACAGACGATACAGCAAAAGCCAAATTGAATGGGAACGCTATTCGGTAATTGCTGTATCGAGCATTTACGGAGTGGACATTTTAGAAGATAATGCCCAAGAATGCCGAGACCGATTGCTTGGCATTTACACAGAATGGTATTCCAAAACATTCAAGCAAGTAAATAATGACTGTATCCGTTCTGTTCGTTTTTTATTGAGCAGAAACATACTTTGGGGTGATGCTTTAGACTTTACCAATCCCGAAACAAAACAACCAATTGTGTTTTCAGAATGGAGTGGTGTAAACGGCGATAAGCTGAAACGCAGAGATTATATGTTTAAATTTTTGGTGGAGAAAACGCACCAGTTTTCAATGTTTAATGACGAAGGCAATGCAGCAGCTATAGACGAACCTGTAAAGGAGTTTCCGCTTATTCATTTCTTAAAACTTGGTGAAGATGATACAAACGAACTATAACCCTGATGTACTCACCTGCCTTGCCAATTTGAGCAATGACGAAGTATTTACGCCACCGAGTTTGGTAAATGATATTTTAGATTTACTCCCTGTTGAATTGTGGAGCAACCCAAAAGCTAAGTTTTTAGACCCTGTTTCTAAAAGTGGTGTTTTTTTACGAGAAATGGCAAAGCGATTGATGCTCGGTTTGGAAACACAAATACTAGACAAGCAAGAACGCATAAAACATATTTTTAGCCAACAATTGTATGGTATTGCCATTACCGATTTAACTGCTTTACTTTCTCGCAGAAGCGTGTATTGCTCCAAAACTGCCAATGGTACATACTCCATTTGCGAAACTTTTGATGATGAGCAAGGAAACATTCGCTACATACGAATGAAGCACACTTGGCAAAGCGGAAAATGTACCTATTGTGGAGCAAGCCAAGAAGTGTACGACCGTGAAGATGCCTTGGAAACTTACGCTTACAATTTTATTCACACAGACAAACCTGAGAAAATATTCAATATGAAATTTGATGTTATCGTTGGAAATCCACCTTATCAATTAGGTGATGGTGGTGGGATGGGAACAAGTGCAACCCCTATTTATCAAAAATTCGTTGAGCAAGCAAAAAAATTGAACCCTAGATATTTATCGATGATTATTCCTTCAAGATGGTTTTCTGGAGGTAGAGGACTAGATGAATTTAGATCTGAAATGCTAAAAGATTCACGTATCAAAAAAATTATAGATTATTTTGATTCAAACGAATGTTTTCCAGGGGTTGATATCTCCGGTGGTGTGTGCTATTTTCTTTGGGAAAAAGAATATAAAGGAGAATGTGAAATACATAGTGTTAGGTCGGGAACAAAATCAATTTTAAAAAGGAATTTACTAGAAGAGGGGTCTGATACTTTCGTTCGTTTTAATGAAGCAATTTCAATTCTTCGAAAGGTTGAACAATTTAAAGAACAAAGTTTTGCATCAATAATGAGTGCAAATGACCCATTTGGATTTGATGTAAGGGTTGAAAACAGTTACAAGCGGATAGCTCCTAATTTCAAATTGAAACCATTTGATGGGAGTTGTTCATTTTATTACAATGGTTGGCAATCTAAAGGTGTAGGTTACATTGAAAAGGGTAAAGTTCAAAAAAATCAAGACTGGATTAAAGATTATAAAATTCTAGTTTCAAAGGCCTATGGAGAACGAGGTGCATTTCCTTATCGAGTTATTGCAAAACCATTTTTAATAAGTCAAAATTCTTGCTGCACAGAAACGTATTTGGTAATAGGCCCATTTTCAAAGGAAGCCACAACCAAAAATGTTATTTCCTATATGAATACTCGATTTTTTAGATTTTTAGTATTACTCATTAAGAATACTCAAAATGCAATGAAGAAGGTGTATTCTTTTGTTCCAATACAAGATTTTTCAGAAACTTGGAGTGACAAAAAACTTTACAAGAAGTATGGATTGACTAATGATGAAATTGCTTTTATAGACTCAATGATTCGTCCGATGGATTTAAGCACCAATGAAAGTGACGATGAGTAAAAAAGAATTCTTTCCACCACGACCGTCCACCAATCCCACCATTTATGCTTACGAATTGGTCGGTGTGGCTACGCACAAGGGTTTGCTCAAAATCGGATTCACCGACCGCAATGCCCAACAGCGTATCAAAGAGCAGTTAGGCACGGCTGCCATTCAATACAAAATAGTATTTGATGAATCGGCAATGAAACGTGACGGCAGTTCTTTTACAGACCACGACGTACACCGTCTTTTGAGGGAATGGAAAGTAGTAAACGCAAGTGGTGAATGGTATAAATGCACATTGAATGATTTGCGTAGAGCCATTCACCAAATAAAAACAGGCGAGAAAACAGAAGAAAATCGTGTCCTTACATTTGGTATGCGACCAGAACAATCAGCAGCCGTTGATAAAACCATTGCCTATTTCAAGAGTTTCAAGAAAGAAAACAAAGACCGAACACCTCATTTTTTGTGGAATGCCAAAATGCGTTTCGGAAAAACTTTTGCCAGCTACCAATTGGCTAAAAAAATGGGTTGGAAAAAAGTATTGGTGCTTACCTTCAAACCAGCCGTTGAAGATGCTTGGAAAGAAGATTTGCTTTCTCACGTAGATTTTAAAGGTTGGCAGTTTATTTCCAAACACGCAGATGAATTATCGAGCCAAGATATTGACACTAAAAAACCATTGGTTTGCTTTGGTTCGTTTCAGGATTTTTTAGGCAAGAATACCAACACCGGCGGCATAAAAGCCAAGAATGAATGGGTACATGCAACGGTGTGGGATTGTATCATTTTTGACGAATACCATTTTGGAGCTTGGCGAGAAAACGCCAAAGATTTATTCGGTAAAGATTTAGAAGCCGAAAAAGAAATTGAAGAATACAAAAAAATAGAAAAAGAAGGTTTTGCAGAAGAAGACAAAGTAGAACACTTAGAGAAAATTATCCCAATCAGCACCAATCATTATTTGTATTTGTCAGGCACTCCGTTTCGGGCAATCAGTTCAGGCGAATTTATAGAAGAACAAATTTTCAATTGGACGTATTCAGACGAGCAAAGGGAAAAAGAAAATTGGAACGATTCAAAAGGACCAAATCCTTATGCATCACTACCGAGAATGGTAATGCTCACTTATCAATTGCCTGATTCCATTCGCCAAATTGCTTTGCAAGGCGAGTTTGACGGCTTTGATTTAAACATATTTTTTAAAGCCGAAGGTGAAGGTCGAAAAGCACATTTCAAATACGAAGATGAAGTACAAAAATGGTTGGACTTAATTCGGGGTTCGTTTAGCGAAACCACTGTTGACCATTTGAAAATGGGAGCTAAAAAACCTCCTTTGCCGTTTTCGCACGCCCCTTTGCTCAAAGTATTGAATCATACATTTTGGTTTTTGCCTACCGTTGCAGCTTGCAACGCAATGGCATTATTACTCGAAAAAAGACAAAATATTTTTTACAAAGATTATAAAGTTGTTGTTGCCGCAGGAACGCAAGCAGGTATTGGCATAGAAGCTTTGCCTCCCGTTTTAGATGCCATGACCGACAATCCTTTGGAATCAAAAACCATTACGCTATCGTGTGGTAAACTAACCACAGGTGTTTCTGTAAAACCTTGGACAGGAATTTTTATGTTGCGAAATTCTTCCAGTCCTGAAACGTACTTTCAAGCAGTATTTCGTGTGCAAACGCCTTGGATAATTAAAAACCCTGACAGCAAATCGCCTAACAAAGAAGAAATACTAAAAGAAGAATGTTATGTTTTCGACTTTGCTCCCGACCGAGCATTAAGACAAATTGCCGATTACAGTTGCCGACTGAATGTAAATGAATCGAACCCAGAAGCAAAAGTTGCCGAGTTTATAAACTTCCTGCCAGTATTGGCTTATGATGGCAGTTCGATGAAACAAATAGATGCCGCAGGAATTTTAGATATGGCTATGAGTGGTACAACTGCAACGCTTTTGGCAAGACGTTGGGAAAGTGCTTTGCTCGTGAATGTGGACAACAACACCCTTGCCCGATTAATGGCGAATGAAGAAGCAATGAAAGCCTTAATGAGCATTGAAGGTTTCAGAAATTTAAATCAGGATATTGAAACCATTATCAATAAATCAGAAGGCGTTAAAAAAGCAAAGAAAGAAGCCAACGATAAAGAACTCACTAAAAAACAAAAACAAGAATTAACTGAACAAGAAAAAGAATACAAGAGCCTAAGAAAACAAATTCAAGACAAGCTAATCAAGTTCGCTACTCGTGTTCCTGTATTTATTTACTTAACAGATTTTAGAGAACATGCTTTAAGAGATGTAATTACCCAATTGGAGCCAGGGCTTTTTAAAAAAGTTACAGGTTTAACTGTTAAAGATTTTGAATTGCTGGTTAGTCTCAATGTTTTTAATTCCGCATTAATGAATGATGCTGTCTATAAATTTAAACGCTATGAGGATGCCAGCTTAGAATATATTGGACCAGAATTCAACAAACATAAAGGTGAAAAAATTGGTTTATATGATACTGTACTCAGCGCAAATGAGTACAAAGAAAGTTTTGTAAATGAGGATTAAATACAGTTCTCCGATCTTGCTATTTCTACCACCATGCTCATGTTTTCTATAGCTAAAAACAATCCTTACTTTTTCCTAAAATCTATTCAAATTCAATAATTTTTTAGACCTAATGGTAGTTAGTAATCATAGCAAATCCGGGTTTGGTGTATAGGAAAAAGAAGTAATTTTGAAAAATGAGGGTTTATCCGCAAATAAATAATCGCTTATTAGGAGATGCTGCCGCATCTGCCGGGGGCGACTTATGGGTAAAATTTCCTCAATTAGATGCATGGATAGAAGGGGAGAAAAAACCAACTGTAAGCCAGTTGGCTGAATTTGCAAAATCTGTTCATATACCCTTTGGCTTTTTCTTTTTAGACAAGTTGCCTGAAAGAAAAAATACCATTCCGCTTTTCAGAACAAATAGCAAGGTTGCCCATTTTGAGTACAGTTATGAGTTAAGCGAAACGATTAATACTATTCAAAAGAGACAGGATTGGTTAGTAGATTATCTGCGTAAGGAAAATTATGAAGCTTTATCCTTTGTAGGAAAATATAATGAGAAGGATAATTATTTAACCATAGCAAATGATATCCGAACAATTTTAAACCTTCCTTTAAACTGGTCTCAATTTTTAACTGATAAAGAAGCGGCTCTTAAATACCTCATAAAACAAGCGGAAGCCGCAGGAATATATGTGGCTATTAATGGCGTATTGGGTAATTCCAGCAAGAACCTTAACCCGGAAGAGTTTAAAGGATTTGTACTAAGTAATAAATGGGCTCCTTATATTTTCATTAATGGCAAAGACTATCCGGCAGCTAAGATTTTCACCTTCATGCATGAGTTAGTGCATGTCTGGCTGGATAAATCTGCTGCTTTTGATATTGAACGGTTTCAACCGGCGAATACTGATACAGAAAAACTATGTGATGCAGTAGCCGCCGAGCTTTTGGTAGCAAAGGATGTTCTAGTAGTAGAGTGGAGAAAGGTGGAGAAAAATACCAATCACCTTGATGTACTGGAACGTTTTTTTAAAGTAAGCAAAGTGGTGGTTGCCCGCAGGCTACTTGATGTCGGATTTTATACAAAGCAACAATTTTTTGATTTTTATAATGCTTATAAGGCATATTGGGATGCCAAAAAGGAAGGCGATGATGGAGGAGGCGGAAGTTTTTATGCAAATCAACCCTACAGAGTTGGGGTTAAATTTTTTGATACTGTAAATGAAGCAGCAGCTTCCGGAAAATTACTTTATACAGATGCATATAAATTGACCAATTTGTATGGTTCTACTTTTAATAAGTTCAAAACTTATTTAGAAAGCTGATGTCAACTTCTTTTTATATAATTGATACAAGTTGTTTGACACAGGCTCACCGGGTTTATTACCCTTATGATATTGCTCCTAGTTTCTGGGATTTTATGAAGCAAAAATTTTTGGACGGTAGTTTTATATACACCAATAAGGTTGCAGATGAAATAGAAAGAGGTAAAGATGCCTTAACAAATTGGGTTCAAACTGAGATTACACCAGCATTAGAATTGGACTGCCATGCCGATGCTAACATTATGGCTAATTACGGTCAAATAATGATTTGGGGAGATGGTCATCAGCAGTTCACTACTCTTGCAAAACAGGAGTTTGCTGACTTTACAAATGCCGACCCATTTGTTGTTGCTACGGCGATAGAAAAATCAGCTATTGTGGTAAGTCAAGAGGTTCCAGCTCCTGGTTCGAAGAAAAATATTAAACTTCCTGATGTTTGCAAACAATTCAATGTAATACACATTGATACTTTTACATTATTAAGAAGATTTGGCTTTACGATGTAATGAAGATCTAAGAGATCGATTTGCTCGCAATGCTCATGCAATTTTTTAAGAAATACCCATTTATTCATGAGACAAATACAAGGACCTTCACTACGAAATAAATAACAAGGAAATTACATTACAGTCCTTGATAGATACCATAACTTGACCTATTAATTTCCATGATTTCACCCCACAAAAAAAAGAGGTGAACTTTTGGCTCACCTCTTTTAATTTATCATCAAAATACTGTTAGATCAACATTCTCAATGGCTCTTCCAATAATCCTTTCAACGTTTGCAAAAATGCTGAACCGGATGCGCCATCCACTACTCTGTGATCGCAACTTAATGTTACTTTCATAATATTGCCCGGCACTATCTGACCATCCTTCACTACAGGAACCTGGGAAATACCACCCACAGCCAAAATACAGGCATCCGGTGGGTTGATAATCGCTGTAAATTCATCTATCCCAAACATGCCCAAATTGCTGATGGTAAAGGTGCTTCCTTCCCAATCGGATGGTTGTAGTTTTTTATCTTTTGCCTTTTGTGCAAACTGTTTTACCTCCACCGCTATCTGAGACAAAGATTTGCTATCTGCAAACCTTACTACCGGTACCAATAAACCATCTTCTACTGCAACTGCCACTCCTACATTTACATGGTGGTTGATGCGTATCTTATCGCCCAGCCAACTACTGTTTACTTTTGGATGCTGCTTCAATGAAACCGCAACAGCTTTTAGTACCATGTCATTAAAGCTGATTTTCACCGGCGCCATTTCATTTATTCTGGCCCGGCTTTCTACTGCCTGGTCCATGTTGATGGACATGGTAAGGTAGAAGTGTGGAGCAGAAAATTTGCTTTCTGCCAATCTGCGTGCAATAGTTTTACGCATTTGCGACACAGGAACTTCTTCATAGCTTTCCTGTCCTATGGATACTTGTTGTGGCGCAGCTACTGCTACAGGAGCAGCTGGTGCCACAGGTTCAGCAGCAGGTGCAGGTACAACTGATGTACCGGCTTGACTTGTAGTTTGAGTTACCGGTGTAAAGTTTTCTACGTCCGTTTTTACAATCCTGCCATTGTCTGCCGAGCCTTTCACAAATTTCAAATCAATTCCTTTTTCTTCAGCTAGTTTTTTAGCCAAAGGCGAAGCCAATATTCTTCCCTCATTCACTACTTGCGGAGCTTCTGTTTGTGCAACAGTTGCGCTTGCTGATCCTTCGTTTGTTGCTGATTGCATTTGCACTTCAACAGGAGCAGCCGAAACAGCTGATCCACCTTTGGCAGCAGCTATAATAGCATCTATATTCATTCCTTGTTCGCCAATTATGCAAAGCAGGTCGTTTACCTGAATTTTTTCTCCCTGTCCGGCTCCCTGATAAAGCAGTATGCCATTCTTATAGCTTTCCAATTCCATGGTGGCTTTATCGGTTTCTATTTCTGCCAATACTTCTCCTTTTTTTACCGTATCGCCTACCTTTTTTACCCAACTAGCTATTACACCTTCTGTCATGGTATCGCTCAATCTTGGCATCAGCACTACTTCTTCCATGTTAGAGAGGTCCAAAGGAGCTCCGTTATTAGCAGAAGGTTGTACTTCAGGTGCAGCCTTTGTTTCTACTTTAGTTGGAGCTTCAGCAACCGTTGCAGGTGCTACAACTTCGGCAACTTTGTTTTCAACAGGCGCTGCAGATTCTGCTGTTGTTTCTGCAATCGCTCCTTTAGCATATTTAGCAACAATCGCTTTTACATCTTCGCCCTGTTTGCCTATGATTGCCAACAGATCATTAACCTGAAGCTTGCCACCATTCTCAGCTCCCCTGTGAAGGAGTATACCATCTTTGAAACTTTCAAGTTCCATAGTGGCTTTATCCGTTTCTATTTCGGCCAGTAAATCGCCTTTCTTTACCAT
>JANMZN010000133.1:0-2676 GCA_031383285.1 Segetibacter sp. | reverse complement strand
AATGGCGGTACTCCATTGTTGATGGTAATGATGTAATCTTCAGCTTCTCCATATCCACTATTAGTAGCATTGCAACTTGTTTCTATGCTTGGGCCATTGCTATCATCTGTACTTCGTAATCTAAGTCTTGTTGTTCCATTTACAGCTCCTGAAGGAATGGTAAATACAATGGTACCCAGGGATTGAGAACCGACATTAGCAGAAACGCCTATGCTTTCAATAGTAGGATCAAATAAACCATCCTGGTTGTAATCTATCCATCCTCGGATATAGCATTCGGCAAACGTGCCACCTTTTACAGATAGTGTGTAAGCAGTATTTACAGACAAGGTTGCTGTTGTAGATCCTGCTTGCGGAAAAACAGTATAAAAAGGATTGGCCGAACCGGTAGTTGTATTGTTTAAGGTAGTAGAGGAAATGCTGACATGTGAAATGAAATCACCTTCTACTGTGCCAACCGAATAAGATGGTGTACAATAATTAGTTGCTAATCTAGTTGCCATTGATGTTAATATTGCATTGCCCCCGGCACAAACAGAATCTGTTGAGGAAGAAACCGACAAATCAATATTGTTTGTCAAAGAAAGAATATTTGAGGTTGCACTGCAATTGCCCTTAGTTACAATGGCGTCATAATTTCCAATCGATGTTGCAGAAAAAGATGTGCCGGTAGCAACTATATTTCCATTTTTCCGGATTTGATAGGTTGCACCAGGGTCCGGATTATTTATTGACAATAAAATTGGACCGTTGCAAAACTGATTGGCAGAAGATAAAAGTTGTACACTACAATAATTACCTGTACTTGCCATTTGAACAGCTGAAAAAGCGTTTACGCGTCCATGTCCTGTTTCTGCATTCCATGTACCATTAGGTTGATTTGGGTCAATGTTGGATGAATAAGTATAGGCTGGTAATTTATCGCAACTTAATACTAGAATTTGTGTTGCCCGAGAAACAACAAGGGTACTGTCAACTGATAAAATTAACGCAGCTACTCCAGCAGCATTTGGGCAAGCGGAAGAGGTTCCATTGAAAGAAGTGTTGTAATCACCGGCTGTTCCTGTAGCATTATTGTAACCACCAGAACCCTGTATATCCGTTGTAGCAATTTTTATACAAGGGGCTACTACATCAAGCCCATTTCCATAATTGGAACCCCAGAAATTTTCACCATCACACACAGCAGTAATTCCTGATTTTCTCTGTCCGCACATATTAACACCGCCTACAGAAATGACTTGGCTATTATTTGCAGGATAACCAACTGCACTTGTATTATTGTTTCCACTTGAGAAAAGAACAATACAACCTTTGCCATATCTTCCAAGCGTTACAGCACGATTGATGGCTGCATCTATGGTGCTGCTTACAGAACCACCGCCCCATGAATTAGATATTACATCAGCACCTGCTAGTCTTACATAGTCAAAAGAAGCAGCAACGGCGGCGTCTCCTAAATAAGCACCCGTACTCCCAAAAATGGTTGCGGGTATTATTTTACAATTTGGAGCTAATCCAGCTATTCCAATATTATTGTTAGCAATAGCAGCTATTATGCCTGCGCAATTTGTTCCATGCGCACCTGCTGATCGCAAAGGTGCCCCATCTCCCGGATTTGAAGTTAACGTTGCCCCATTAAAGCCCTGCAATAGGTTCGCTTGCAAATCAGGATGAGTTAAATCAACACCTTCATCTATTATACCTACCTTAATGTATGATTTTCCCATAGTAATATCCCATGCTTCGGGCACTTTCATATCTGCACCTATTGTAGCACCATTTCCTACAGCACCTGTATTTCTGTGGCCCCATTGTAAAGAGTACAATGGATCATTTGGTAATGCAACATGCAATGCATCATACACAATTTTATTTGGCTCAGCATAGTCAAATAGCCCGGTTTCATAAAATACATTTGCCATCCTTAGCCCATCGAAACCACTTTTTTCACTTGCAGAAATAATATAGATATCATCCTGAAAAGGGTATTTTTTCACCAAATAACAGCTATAGGTTTCCATTAATTTCTTCATCGCAGTTACCTTGATGCCCGATTTAAGCTTTACAATAAACTCAGCGCCGTAGCTATTATAATTTCCAGAAGGAGTTGCGAAAACAGGTCGGGCAAATTGTATCCATGGCAGTTGTTTTAGTTTAGCTATCGTACTCAAAATATCTCTTTGATTGTTGCGACCATATTTAATTAAGAATTGGCTATTGGGAATAACCTCTTGTAATGAATCAATTTCAACACCAATAGCATCCGAAACAACTATTTTATATTCTTCAAATGAGTGCCCAGATTCCATTCCAACAATTAGCCGATCATTTGATGTTGGATAATACACTTTGCTTCCTTTGTAATAATAGGAAATACTGGCATTTTTTTGTGCATGAACACCACAGAAACTCATCATTAAAAGGATGCTTAGAAAGTATTTTTTCATTTTCCAAAGAGGTTTTCCAAAGAAGTATGTAATGAAATGATTGTGTTTCAAAAAGAGTTTTTTTTGCTATTAAGCATCTGTACGAAGATGCAAAACAATTTAGAAATAGTATTTTATTCAGGTAAAACGACGAAAATGATAAAAAGTTGTACCAGGCGCATTGGATTAAGGTTGTCTAATATCATGTCAATTGTTTACACTTAATGGCAAACAATATTGAAGATGA
>JANMZN010000119.1:0-1614 GCA_031383285.1 Segetibacter sp. | reverse complement strand
GCTTATCAAAACAAACTGTATAGACAATGCAAAAAAGATTTGGTGGGACCTTCGGGTGCATCCTTTCTTCGATACTGTTGAATTTAGGATTTGCGACGTGCCGATGACAATCGATGAAACAATTGCCATTGCAGCCTTGTTCCAGGCAATCTGTGCAAAACTGTATAAACTTCATAGCAAAAACCTGAATTTCATAATGTACCAAAGGCATTTGCTAAATGAAAATAAATGGCGTGCCAGCAGATATGGAATTGACGGTACGTTGATAGATTTTGGTAAAGAAGCTGAAGTGAATACAAGAGTACTTATCTATGAACTTTTAGATTTTGTAGATGATGTAGTAGATCAGCTTGGAAGCAGAAGTGCTATCAACTATATACATAAGATGCTTGAGAACGGCACCGGTGCCGATAGACAACTCGCAGTGTATGATAAAAATAAAAACATGATTGAAGTAGTTGATTATATTCATGATCAATTTCTGAAAGTATAAACTATAGAAAGGGGCATAGCTGTTCAGCGGCTATGCCCCATTTTTATATCTTCATTTTAAAAGAACCATAACAGCCAGCAAAAACTAAGTTAAAGGAGAATATTGAAGCATCATAGTAATAAAGATGAAAGTCTTAATGAAAAAATCATTATGCTAAAAACATCTTTTCTCTTGGTCTTCGTTCTTACTTTATCAGTATCTTCTTCAAAAGCCCAATTTGATATAGGGCAAAAATTATTAGGGGGTAATATTGGATTCTCTACCGTTGAAACCAACAATTCTAGCAATTACACGACAAACACAATTGGGTTTGGAATAAGCCCAACTTATTCTATATTTAAAAAACCCAATCAATTGGTTGGATTAGGATTATCGTATAATTACTCACAGCAAAAAAGCAGTTCAAACATTGGCACAAATGAAAGCACCAATCATTCCAATACAATTGGCATCAATGCTTTTAAACAAAGATTTTTTCCGCTTTCATCAAAGTTTTTCTTTACCGTAAAATCCAATGCTGGATTTGGCTACGTCTTTGGCAATCAATACAATTACAATGGAACTGATAAATTAGAAGATAAAAACAAAGGTTACACAGTAGGCCTTGATTTTGCTCCTGGATTTAGTTATAAAGTGACTTCGAGAATATTGTGTGACGCTTCACTTAATTCAGTACTTAGCCTAAACTTTGCACACAAAAAATCAACTAATTCAAGCAATGGAAATGGTTTTACGACCAATCAAAATACCTTTAATATTAACTCAGCGCTTAATAGCACTATACTTAGCAATGTTGCTATTGGATTCAGGTGGTTTTTGAAGAAGTAATGCTTTACTATTAATTTTATTGACTTTTAACCAATGTCATTAACTTAACAAGAAGGAGAAAAGAGCATAACACAACCAAAGCCGAGTAGTGGACAAATTTTTGTTCCTAAAAATTCTTAAGTTTTTGGCATTGTGCTTTTTACATTATTTAAGCTAGAAGTTTAAACATTTTCGTAATTAAATTGTTACAAGTTAAACAATATAAAATTGGTTGTTGAACTAGTTCATTGTGAAACCAATGAATTACTATTTCAACTATTTGTATTGCTGTTTTTATGGCTGAAAAAAAAGCA
>JANMZN010000116.1:0-4828 GCA_031383285.1 Segetibacter sp. | reverse complement strand
TGTTTGGATTATCAAGAAGTTGAAATTGAAAACTATCCATTCAGAAGAAATTCAATTTCATCCTAAGAAGTTTAATAAAGGACAGATAATTGGGGGGCTTATTTTTGGTTTCGGCTGGGCCATGACAGGCGCATGTCCGGGACCAATGTTTGCACAGGTAGGAGCTGGGTTTACCGTAGTTCTTGTTATGATTGTTAGTGCTGTTTTTGGCACCTGGGTTTATGGATATTTCAGAGAAAAATTGCCTCACTAAAGTTGGCTAAAAGCAATGAAGTTTTAGACTGTTGATAGAATAATGATCGCAATTATTTGAACTATTTATTTACGCATCCTATTTATTGTAACATTCTTTCTCTGATGTATTTAACTGGAGAGCTACCAAAGCTTAAAAACTTTTCGTGAAATTCTTTCAAACTATACTTGTCTCCCATTTTCTTTTTGTATTCCTCACGTAAATCTTGTATAGCTGTAGCACCGGTAAAGTAAGAGCAAAGTTGCACTTGCGATACAGTTGCCCTATGGTATTTTTCATTTACCTGACCTGTTGTCTGAAAACACTCCTTGGTCAGGAAGTTTTTTATTGCTGCTTCTGATTTATTCAGACATTGAATATCATAATCTATAATCACATTGGCCAGTTCTCTTAATCGCCATGTCCCTAATGCTAATTCTATTTCCGGTGAATGATTGCCCCAGCCATTTTCAACCATCATTGCTTCAGTATACACTGCCCAACCTTCTATCATGGCTCCGTTTTGAAAAACAGAACGAAGTACGTCGGGTGATTTTTTATTGTTGTAAATACCTTGCATACAATGGCCTGGCACGGCTTCGTGTATAGACAGTATTTCACTGGAATAATAATTGTCTTCTCTCAATACACTCTCCGCATTTTCTGGTGTATAAAGCGTAAGGTCGTCAATATTGTAAAAGGTAGTTCCTTGCTTTTGATAAGGAGGAATAAAATCTGCACTTGCCGAACTTACACCTCTGGCATAAACAGGCATATACCTTACCTTTATTGGCGCCGCATTGGTATCAAAATCAAACAAATCTTTTTGCAGTATGAATTTCTTTAGTTCGGTAACCTGACTACAAATAGAGTTGAAAAAATCTGCAGGTTTCGCATGTAGCAATTGTATTTTGTTTAGTACCAATTGAACAAGCTGCAAACTATCACTTGGCTTTGTTTGGTTGCCGTAGTATTTTGCCCATACCTTGTCTGCCATTGCAAACATTTTCTGATGATACATTTGTTTAGCAGCTACAGCTTTTTCATAGACTTGTTCAGGTGTTAGGTCTGCTGCTATGTCATACATAAATTTTTCTGCAAACAATTTTTTACCAATTCTGAAATTTTTAAAAGTTGCGTTTTTATCTTTCAACAAACCTTGCAACGAAGTCGCAAAACCCTTCATGGCATTGGTTGCTTTGGCTATATTTTGCTGTAAACTTATTTTTTCAGTCTCTGTTAAAGTAGATGCTTTTATTGAATCTGACAATGAAGTGCCAAATACATCAAGTCCCCCTGTGTTTTGCTTAATGGATAATGCTGTATGTTCTTTGGTAGGATTTTTAAGATTTAAAAATGCAGCTTTATAATATTCATCAGAATGATCCAAGTAGCCTGTCAATAATTTTAATCTTTCATTTAGTGGTGCATAGGGTTGATTAATGATATAATCACAAGGTCCGCTAATGTTGTAGATACTTGCATCCCATTCCTGTTGTTTAAAAACGGAGGTGTACCAAACATCGCTTTTCAATTGGTTCTGAATAATGTTGAAACTGATTTTATTGTTTTCACTAAGTGATTTGTAATCTATGTTATTGCAAGAGTCCAACCACTTTTTAGAAAATGCTATGTTAGCTGCAAATGCCGCACTATCGGGTACTAATAATTTGTCATAATATTTTCCATAACCTGCATAAATACCTAGATTGGGATATTGTTGCCAATAGGCATCCAGGAATACATTTTCAAATGTTTCAAATGCTTTGTCAGAATGGTTGTTTGTTTCTTGTGTAGCTGTATTACATCCTATTGTAAATATCAACAGAAGAGCAGTAAGGGGGGGTGTAATATTTTTCATAAAAAAAATTTAGCGGCAATCGTTTTAATTTTAAATATTAAGAGTTGTTTGCTTCAACTTATTCTCAAAAGTAAGTTTATTTTGAAACTATTGCTGGTTTAAAAGTAAACACTCAGTATGTAGGATTATAGTTTTGTCTGTCTTTATTTACTACCCATTTATCGCAGTTATTGCTTAGTTGAAGTAAACTTATTTGAGTTCTTATTTGAAAATATAGAACGTCTTATTTTTTAAAAGGATGAAATCCATTTAGACTTTGGCCAGATTATGCGCATCCAATGAATTCTATAGTTCTAATAACACTACGCTAAAGCCTTTGCATAGCCAACTGTTTCCCTATACAATTGAGGAGATACATCTGCATTGACCTTGAAAAACCTGCTGAAGTAATATTCATCTTCATATCCTAATTCGTATGCGATTTCCTTAACCGTTTTATCGGTCAGGTACAATTCTCTTTTTGCTTCAATAATTATTCTTTCATTGATAATACTACTCAGCGTTTTATTAAAGTGTGATTTTGTTATTTTGCCCAGCGCCTTTGGTGTAATAAATAGTATGTCTGCATAGTCGGCCGGCGCATGTTTTTTCTTGAAGTTTTCTTCAATAGCATCTTTTAGTTTTTGAAGAATAAAAGGTTCTTTGTTGCCCGGGGATAGGTCGGTAGTTGTTGAGTGTTGGGCTGTTTTCAACCGGGCAGCAGTAATCAAGAATATTTTCAAATAAGAAACCAATAATTCATACTGCGCCAACTCTGTATTTTGCATTTCTGTTTGTATTTGTTCGCTCATCATAGCAAAAGTAGCTGCTGATGAATTATCAACACTTACAAAAGGGGGCTTGTAAACGTTGTTGTACAATACACCATTGCAGGATACTTCTTTGTGGTGTTTGTATATACAGAAAAAGTCGGGATGGAAATAGATGGCAATGCCACTGATCGGCTCTTTTTCAGTAATCATAAATGGCTGATAAGGTGCAAAAGCAAACAGGCTATTTTCTTCAAATTCATAATCAGCAAAATCTGCTTTTGCATTTCCGTTTCCTTTTCTAATCCAAATAAGTGCATAATAATTATTTCGTTGAATGTGGTCAAAGCTGCTATTGTCAGCAAACGAAAAAATCTTAAATGCTAAGTTCCCATTTAGAGGATTGACTAGCGTAAAAGTTGATTGATTGAGCATGTTTGAAAATGATTGTTTAAACTAAATCAAAAAAGTTTGAAACGCCAATGTAACGGTTAACTGTAAAACCTTCTGCAAATGCCGCATTGATTGGCCTTCCAAAAATGCTGTTCATACTTTTTATCTGATCTATTAATCCCGGCGATGAATTGGCACCTTTGTCTTCGGGATCAACAAACTGAGATTTATATGCAAGGATGGCATTTTTCTTTCGTTCCATTTGGTTGGTAATGTCAATTACAAAATCCGGTTTTATGTAATAGTCTTGTATATAATGGTAAACAGCTTTCGGTCTCCATGCATTTTGCAAAATTCCGTTTTCAAATGTAATTTTCTTTTTCAGGCCAGAAAGAAACGAGGCATCGGCAACCAATTTGGCTGCATTGGCATGATCAGGATGCCTGTCTTCAATAGCATTTGCTAAAATGATATCAGGCTGATATTTTCTAATGGCTTCAATGATTAATAATTTAGCGGGTTCATTATTTTCAATACCACCATCAGACAGTGATAATTGCGCTCTGAATCGGATACCTAAAATTTTAGATGCTTCTTCTGACTCTGATTTTCTAAGCGTAGGATTTCCATGGCTACCCATTTCGCCTGCTGACATATCTATGATGGCAGCAGTTTTGCCCATTTCAATATGTTTGAGCAAAACTCCGGCTGCTGCACATTCTACGTCGTCAGGGTGTGCGCCGAAGGCAAGAATGTCTACTTTATTCTTATTCATGTTAGGCTCCTGAATATTTTTTATAAATAGTGGTAGCTATGTGCCCTCCAAATCCAAATGTATTACTCATGGCGTAATTTATTTGTTTTGGTTGCGCTTTTCCTAAAGTAAAATTTAGTTTATCCTTCCATTCAGGTTCTACCTCAGTTGTGCTTATAGTTGGTGGTACAATGCTATGCTGAATAGCAAGTATGCTGATTATTGATTCAATGGCACCGGCAGCACCAAGTAAATGCCCTGTCATTGATTTTGTTCCGCTGATATGCAGGTTTTTATTTTCTCCAAAAACTCTCCATATTGCTTTCAATTCGCTTTCATCGCCAAGTGGGGTAGAAGTAGCATGCGCATTGATGTAATCTATTGCTAAAGCATCTATTTCTGCATCTTCCAGTGCATCCAACATACCCAGGTAAGCACCTTCTCCATCAGGATGTGTCCCTGTTAAATGATATGCATCTGCTGCCATGCCACCACCTACAATCTCAACTATGATGTTGGCACCCCTTGCTAAAGCAGAATCCAGGCTTTCGACGATCAAAGCACCGGCACCTTCCCCCATCACAAATCCATCACGCTTTACATCAAATGGTTTTGACGACTGTGTTGGATGTTCGTTATTGGTTGATAATGCTTTTGCTGCATTAAAACCTCCTATACCCGTTTCATTTATGGCGGCCTCCGAACCTCCTGTAATGATCATATCCGCCTTCCCCAATCTTATATAGTTGTAAGCATCAATTATAGCGGTTGTGGAAGATGCACATGCTGAAATGGTAGAAAAGTTCAATCCTCTTAGTCCGTGGCGAATAGATATAACG
>JANMZN010000074.1:0-10804 GCA_031383285.1 Segetibacter sp. | reverse complement strand
TAAAGAACAACCTAGTAAAAAATTGAAAGGGGGTAAGTCTGCTGTTTCAAAAAAAGATAAGGATAGCAAGGCAGGCAAAGAAGATGTACCTTATAAAGAAGAGCGTAAGCAACCCCTAAATTTTGCTACACTTTCGCCTATACTTGAACCTTTGATTCAGTTGCTACCTGATGAGCCAGTCTTTTATCAGGGCAATGGAAATTTTAGAGATAAATATGCAACTTCTTTTAGAAAAGCGGTGAAGAATGCACAACGGATTGTAACAGGAAAAGTACCATTCACCAATCATTTTGGCGAAGCCTTAATGATAAGAAAAACAAAGGCAATACAAACAGAAGAACAAGAGATTGCTATTGGTTATCAAACTCGATTACATCTTTCTATTAGTGTCAATTATGAAGTAAGTGCTTGGGCAAATGATGATGAATTAAACTTGTCAATTAACAACCTAGCTACTTTGCTTTGGCAAATTCCAATGCAGAAACTAGAGGATTATGATGCTTCAATATTGGCATTGAGAAATACGCTTTTACTGTCAATAAACTTGGTGGCTAATGGAGCAGTAGTTCCTCAATTGGTACAATTGCAAAGTGGCGAATTTACCATTCGTCTTTTGCCTGCTATGATAAGCAAAGAGGTGAGAGATTTGGTGTACAAACTAGAGGAAACTTTGCCGCAAGGCATACTACAACTAAGTGGTAAATCGAAAAGCGTTGTTCAAAAAAATGTAGCCATTTCTTTGTTGTCAGTATGGATAGATTCCATTGTTCACAAGCTAGCGGAGCATACAGGTGGAGACGTGTTTAGTGATTTGTTTTTCACCAATTCTTCTTATGGTTTTAAGGAGCCGGGTCAGCAGGCTTTGCCCGGTGGCATTCAGGCATGGCTGCAACGCTTTTTTCTTGCTCAAGGCAATTATAAGCCTTTGATAATTGTAGAAGAACTGAATGATGACAAATTTGAAGTAATCATCAATATAGAACAACACGATAAGCCAATGGAAAAACCCATTGCGCTAAACGATGTGTTGACACTTAAAAAGTATGAACAAAAGCGTTTTGAAATATTGCAATCGTTGGCTCAGTTGAGTACGTTTATGCCCGGGCTTGATCAATATATTAATTCAAAGGGAGAAGGCCAAATGGTGATGGATACTTCTACATTTACCCCGTTTTTATTGAATGCTATTCCTGCTATTCAATTACTGGGCATCAACATATTGTTGCCTAAATCGTTGCAATATATTTTGAAACCTAAAGCAAGCATTCGCATAAAACAGAAAGGTAAAGACGGGAAAAGCTTTTTGCGATTAGACAAGTTGCTTGACTTTGAATGGCAAGTAGCTATTGGTGATACGGTGATGGATGAAGCAGCTTTTAATAAGTTGTTGAAACAATCTGATGGATTGATAAAGTACAAAACATCGTATATATATGTAAGCCCAGCCGACCTTGAGAAATTGCACAAACACTTTGCTTCTACCAAAGTGCTAAGTGCCTATGAAATGCTAAGAGCTGCATTGGGAAATGAATATTACGGAGCAGCGATATCAATAACTGATGAAGTACAGCAATTAATCAAGCAATTAACCGAGCAACATGAAATTGCACTTCCAAAAGGGATAAACGCTAACCTGCGGCCTTACCAACATAGAGGATATTCATGGTTGTATCGCAATACACAAATTGGTTTTGGTAGTGTGTTGGCCGATGATATGGGATTGGGTAAAACACTGCAAGTGATTGCAACGCTATTGAAGTATAAAGAAGAAGGCGCACTAGAGAATGAAAAAGCTATGGTAATTGCCCCCACAGGATTGCTTACAAACTGGCAAGCGGAAATTGAAAAATTTGCACCTTCACTCAGCTTTCATTTGTACCATGGCAATACCCGTAGCCTAGGAAAGAAACAAGACTATGATGTGCTACTTACATCGTATGGTATAGTTCGTAGCGATGCAGATAAGTTGAAAAAAATGAAGTGGCATGTAGTAGTAACCGATGAAGCGCAAAATATAAAGAACCACGAAACAGGACAGAGTAAAGCAGTAAAAAGTATTCCCTCCAACACGTTTATAGCTATGAGCGGCACACCGGTAGAGAATAGGCTAAGTGAGCTATGGAGTATTATGGATTTTAGCAACCGAGGATTTCTTGGTAGCCTACCCGATTTTAAAGAAAACTTTGCTACGCCTATTCAAAACCAAAATGATATGGCGGCAGCAGAAAAGCTAAAGACCATTACATCTCCTTTTTTAATGCGTAGGTTAAAGTCGGATAAAACCATTATAAGTGATTTGCCCGATAAAATAGAAATAGACAGTTATGGCTATTTGGCAAAAGCCCAAGCTAGCCTGTATGAAAAAACATTGCAAAAGGCTTTGGAGGCAATAGAAGAAATACAAACGAATGACCAAAAGGCATTGTTTGCAAGGCAGGGGTTGGTGCTACAAATGATACTGGCACTAAAGCAAATTTGCAATCACCCTACACAGTTTTTGAAGAACAATGTATTGGATGCCTCGCTTAGTGGAAAAATGGAATTGCTGTTTGAAAAGTTGGAAAGTATTGTAGAGAGCCATGAAAAGGTATTGATCTTTACGCAGTTTACAGAGATGGGTAATTTATTGAAACATTTTATTGAAGAACGTTTTGGCGAAACGCCTTTGTTTTATCACGGTGGATGTAGCCTAAAAAAACGAAAGGAAATGGTGGATAATTTTCAAACCAATAGAACGGATAAAATATTTATTCTATCGCTGAAAGCTGCTGGAACAGGATTGAATCTAACTGCTGCTAACCATGTTATTCACTACGACCTGTGGTGGAATCCTGCAGTGGAAGCGCAAGCTACTGACCGTGCTTATAGAATAGGCCAGAAAAGCAATGTGATGGTACATCGTTTTATTACCAAAGGAACTTTTGAAGAACGCATAAATGAAATGATACAAAGCAAAAAAGCATTGGCCAATATGACTGTGGCTACCGGTGAAAACTGGATTGGCAATATGAGTAATAAAGAGTTGAAGGAAATGTTTGAATTGGGATAAGGTGCCCATGTCATTTACTTATCAAAAGGAGTAAAAGTGTAAAATATAAAAAAGCTGTAGAAAGAATTTGAAAGTACAAGTGGGACCAATGTAGTTGGCCATTAAAGCTGAAAAAAGGATAAATATAATTGCCCGCTACGGCGGAAGGGTTGCCACGAATGCACAAATTAATAAGCAAGTTTTATTTCTGTTGAAGTACACTAGCACTGGTGGAAAGGATTGCAGGTGAAGAACACGAGCAAAGGTGGAAAAGCTGTTGGTGAAGAACACCAACAGCGGCGGAAAAAAGGTGGAATGCGGCGGAAATGGGTAGGTTGAGACTCCGAGACTCCTCCTATCGTCGGAGTGACAATGGGGGCCTCAAAATATTGGCTTCTACCGCCTACTATTGACTTCTAATGGTCTACAATTTCCTGCTACCGATCTACTATTTCCTGCTACCGGTCTGATATTTCTTTCTACTGATCTACTATTAGCTTCTACTGGTCTACTATTAGTTTCTACTGAGCTACTATTGATTTTTACCGGTCTACTATTAGCTTCTACCGATCTACTATTGGTTTCTACTGGTCTATTATTTCCTTCTACCGGTCTACTATTAGCTTCTATTGGTTTACTATTTGTTTCTACTGGTTTACTATTTGTTTCTACTGATCTACTATTGATTTCTACCGATGTTTTGGATTTGGATTGGGTTTTTATGAAATAATAAACCCTGCTGATTGGGCAGGGTTGTAAGGTTTTTCTTTATATGAATTAGGCACCTGGTTTGGGTGGTGGTGGGTTTTTGGTGGGTGATGATGATTGGTTGGATAACACTTTTGAATATGAAAACTGGCTTTTTAGGGCTGCATCGTCTTTGAAGATGCCTGCACAGATAACAGCAATTTTTTTTACTTTGGTGTATATGTTGTTGAATGTGTTGACCGTTTCGGCAGTGACTGTTTTGCTGGATCCTTTTAATGTTTCCTGGGTGACATTGGCATTTTTGAGTGCATCAGCGTATTCTTTTATTCTTTCGATCAAATTTTTGTCCATGCCGGCGGCTATTATTTCGTCTTCATCTTGTTTTGTCAAATTTTGTTTGAATGCATACAGTAGTTCAATGATACTTGCCTGGTCTTTTGCTTTTGCAAAATGCTGGGTGAAGCCAAGTTTTTTTCGGAGTTCGGTTAGGCGGGTTTTGTTGTCGGCAAAATCTTGCTTTAGTTGAACGTTGAAAAAACTGACATCTTCGTAAGCAACTTTGTGAATGCCGGTTAAGGTATTTGTTGCTTTTTTAAGGGAGGCTGCGCTGTCTACACCAAAATGTGATTGAATGACTGCTTCGACTTCATTGTTGGTGGCAGTTAAGAAATTGAGCGTATAAGTAGGTCTTTTTTGCTGTATAGCGGGTTGATTGGCTATAGCAGTTTGCATAAGCGTGGAGATGCCGGTGAGCATTGCTACATCGGAACCTTTGTAGAGTCGGACGATTTCTTGTGACATATATGTGGTTTTTGTGAAGGATGAAATTATTACAGATTTTGGAAATAACAAATTTTTTTTGGATGTTTTTTTTTGATAGTGTAGGTGATTGGGTTTGTGTGGTATATGGGGGGGATTTTCGGTTTATTGTTTTGGGGGGAGTTGAGGAATGGGAGGATACTGTTGGTGATGGACACCAAGATAGGGGGAGGTTTGTAGGCGAAGAACACCTGTACAGGAGAAAAGTACACCAACACTGGCGGAAAGTTTTGCAGGTTAAGAACAACTGAAAAGGCGGCAGAGAACCTGCGAGGAAAAAAGCTGTTGGTGAAGAATACACTCGCGGAAAGTTCGATATTATTTTGAGCTGGGTTGTTTAGGTTCGGCAGATTTCTTTATAGCCTTTTCAAATAGCTCCCTTCCATTGGGGCTATTTCTTTACCCTTTATTAATTGCTTATATCGTGGCATTAATTCCGCCATGCTTTTTTGCTTACTATTATTTTTTATTGTGAATAATAAGTTTGTACATTTATTCGTATGAGTAAAGAATTTAAGTACCAAAGTTATTTAGATAAATACAAAAACTGCCCTAAAGATTGCGAAGAAAAAGATTTAATTGCTTATAGGTGGGTTAATAGTCACCCTTCTAATTGCGATTTTTACCCAGTAAATTTACATCCTAAAATTGCAGCAAGAATAGTAGATGACAGCGATATGATGTGTACGAGCTATGGATTATCCTTATTTAAAGATTTAAAATCGTCTGTACAAAAATATATTAAGGATTACAACAATAGAGATAGAAAAAGTAAGAAGGATAAGTTTAAAAATGAAAAAGGAACCTGCACTGCAAAGGTTCGTATAACCAAAGCAGATGGTGTATGTGATACTCCTGTATCAAGCGGACATTTTAACTTCTTTGAATATAAGGACTGCAACCTTTTAACTACCATTACTGAAAAAATCGATATTTTTGCTTATAGTGGAATTGTTAAATAAATATAATGTGCCCGTAAATGAGTTAAAAAGTAATCTACTTAGAGTAGGTGATTTAATTAACATTGAAGGACCTATGCTTGTTTTATTTCAAAATAGAAGTACTAAAGAATTATATTTATTTGATTGGGTTGACGGTAACGACATTTCTAATAGGTGGTTAATTTATACAATTTCTAAAGAGAATTTATTAAATTTTATAAGGCATAATATTTCCTACAAAGAACTATTTGAAACTAATAGAGGTGATTTTTATTTCACCGATATTATCAATAGCGATTTACCTAATTATTCCATATTCATGTTGCACGATGTTCCTGCTAGTTATAAGCCAGATAAGGACGTATTATTTGATGTAGACGACTCTAAGAATTTAGATAAAATCATATCATTACTAAATCCAGATGTAGAAAAGCTAACAGACGACAAATTGAACTCTTTAGATTTCGTAACCAAAGTTTCTCTCCATACTGTTAAAGTGTTTGGACAAATATCCAAATGCGGTTTCTTTTCTTTTCCCAAAGATTGTACCTCAAATACAATTAAGAAAACTATTCCTCACTACAAATTTGCCTTTCAAGACGATGCTTACGAACATAACAGATTATCTAAAAAATAATGGTTGGGTTTATAGCGAAAAATCAAAGCACAATTTGATTTTTTCTATAAATGGTAATAATGGAATTTATCATTGCGCTGTAGACTATTCAGAAACAGAATTGTTATTTGCATTTATTACTTACATGGGTATCCGATGCCCGTCAGATAAAACTATTGAAATTTTAGAATTAATTAATAGCATTAATACTACCCTTTTATATAGCAACTTTGAAATGAGCAAAAGTGGTCACATTAAATGTAGAACTTGCATATGTTTTGAAGATATAACTTTAACTGAAAAGGTAATTGATAATATTATTTTGAGAAACATTAATAATATTGACGTTGCAGCTCCATTCTTTACAAAATATATGTTTGGCAACATCTCACAACAAGAAGTAGTAAAAGCATTATTCCCCTTCCTTGAAGCACCCGCTTCAGAAACGCAAGAAATAAGCGAATAAAAAAAGCCATTTTTATAATTAATTTTTCGGTCGTTCAAATGTTAAAATAGTTCTTGTGCTTTGAGTAGACATATCCCACTGAAGGGGATGAAAAAGGGAATCTAAGATATAGAGAAATATATACTTTTACTACATGGAAAAGAATGAAGCTTATAGTAAAGCATTGCGAAGGATTAATGCGTGTATTGCAAGGAAAACAACTAAGCTTGATTTGTCGAGTTTGGGATTGGGTGAAATACCATTAGAAATAGAGAAATGTTTGTGGATTACTCATCTTGATTTGGAATATAATTTTATTGACCGAATAAGAGGAATTGATAATTTGGTTAATTTGATAGAAATTAATTTAAACAATAATTTTATTACTGATATAGTTCGAATTAGTAATTTGGTTGCTTTACAAAAGCTTGATTTATCACATAATAAGATTAGTCACTTAGGAGGTTTAGAAAAATTAAAAAATTTAAAAGAACTTAACCTAAGAGGAAATGAAATAAGCATAATTGAGGGTTTGACATCTTTGTCGTCTTTACATACTTTACATTTATCAGAAAATATAATTAGTGAAATTGATGGGCTAATGTCATTAGTATCTTTAAAAACGCTTTACTTATGGGGAAATAAGATTAGTAAAATTGAAAGGTTAAGTACTTTAACTGGTTTACAAAACCTTTATTTATCGAAAAATCTTATTGATAAGATATGCGGCTTAGAGTCTTTAACTGATTTGCAAGAACTCCAATTATGGGAAAATCAAATTAGGAAAATAGAAGGGTTAGAAACTTTAGTTGGATTGCAAAAACTTGTTGTATCATCTAATCAGATTTCTAAAATAGAAGGATTTGAAACTTTGGTTGCTTTGCAAGCTCTCGATTTATCGAATAACCAAATCAGTAAAATCGAAGGATTTGATTCTTTGTGTTCTTTGCAGGAATTAGATTTAGGATATAATCAAATATCAGAAATTGAAAGACTCGAACATTTATCTTCTTTGCAAAAACTTTACTTGAGCCATAATCAAATCAAAGAAATTGAGATGTTGAATAATCTTGTGAATCTACATTCACTTTCTTTACATAATAATAAGATTTACGAGATAAAAGCATTAGAAAAGTTAACGAGTTTGAAGTGGTTAAATATTTCCTTTAATCAAATCAGTGAGATAAAAGGCTTAGATAAACTGTTGAATTTGGAAACGCTTGATTTGTCAGAAAATCAAATAGTTGAAATAATTGGGCTAGAAAGATTGGTGTGTTTAAAAAGACTTGATTTGGTAGGTAATTCAATTGAAGAAATTAAAGGATTGGATAATTTAATTAGTTTGCAAAAACTCTATTTAATAGACAATCAAATTAAGGAAATAAAGGGATTGGAAAAGCTTACTGGTTTACAATCCCTTGGTTTATCAAATAACCAAATTAGTGATATTAAGGCATTACTTCCATTTTTAGAAGAGCAAATACCTATAGTTGTAGACGCGGATCAACTAGGATGGTCAACACTAGGTATTTATCTTTACGGTAATCCGCTTGTAAGCCCTCCAATGGATATTGTTGAATTGGGCAGGGATGCGGTACTCAGGTTTTTTAGCGAAAAATTAGAGGCCACTTATGAGGCTAAGCTGTTGATAGTCGGCGAACCCGAAGCGGGAAAGACATCGCTAATGAATAAAATGACAGACGAAAATTATGAAATTCCAAATGAAAAAGAAGGTTCAACGATAGGTATTCAGGTGATGAAATGGAGTTTTGACGACTTTAATTTGCCTAAACCACTTTCTGTTAACATCTGGGATTTTGGCGGACAAGAAATGCAATACTTAACACACCAATTCTTCTTGAGTTCTGATGCCCTTTATGTGCTTCTTACTTCTGCGAGAAAAGACTTCGATAATCTTGATTATTGGTTCAATATTATTTCATTGTTGGGTAAAAATGAAAGCGAGGAGAATAGCGAGGTAATAGTAGTAGCCAATGAAATAAAAATGAAAGGCGATCAAGTGAATAAATCGTTTGACATTAGAAAATATGAAAAACTTTATCCGCACTTGCCGTTTACATTCAAAGATGTAAATCTTGCAACAGCCGCAGATTGTGATGGAAGGTTTGCGAGCCTGCTTTACCTAATAAAAGAAAAATTAACGAACCTGCGTATAACACATAAGATGTTGCCGATTAAGTGGGGGATTGTTCGTAATCAATTAAAAAGTTCAGGTAAACACTATTTAACGCTAAGTGAATATTTGGCCATTTGCAAAAGAGCAAGTGTTGATGAAAAGCTTGCGATGGATTTAACTGCTCACTTACACAAGATTGGCGAAGTGGTGCACTTTAAAACGGATGATTTTATTATCCTAAACCCGAAATGGGCGGTAGATGGGGTTTACAGTATACTGAAGCGGAATGACATAGAGAAAAATGGTGGGCATTTTACACAGGAACAAGTGTATGAAATATGGGGTGCGAATGGTTATTCTTATCCAGAAAGAAACCTTTTGCTAAACCTGATGACGAAGGATAATTTTGAGGTGGCTTATAAAATTCCGGGAATTAGTAATGAATACATTGCTCCGCAATTGCTTTCTTTAATACAACCTGACTTTGAATGGGACAAGGCCGGGGCTTTGCACTTTAGGTATTTTTATCCCTTTATGCCGAAAGGGATTATGACAAGGTTGATTGTAAGGATGCACGATGCAGTTAAGTATGAAAACGGCAAAGGGCTTGTGTGGAGAACTGGTGTTGTGTTTGATAAAATGGGGTGTGTAGCTAAGGTAGAAGAAACAAAGATTGTTGCAACTGGCCAACAGGTCATTACGATTGAAGTACAAGGCCATTCTCAACACAGAAAGTTGCTTCTTTATGAAATATGCCGGACAATAGAGGGCATACACAAGGAATCATTTTCAAACATCAATTTTGAGCGGCAGATACCATGTAATTGCGATCATTGTAAAAATCTTGAAGAGCCGGGCTTTTTTGATTATAGTGTACTTATGAAATACCTAAATAAGAATAGACCTAAAATTGTATGCAAGCTAGAAGTTGATAATGAACCACCTATCAGGCAGCTATTAAATGACATTTTTGATTTAGATTTTACAATGTTGAATAATAATCAGAGAAAACTTGGTTTATTAGGAGGTTTTTCTCGTTTCAATTTTATTGAATTTGATAACCCATTTAATATCCCAGAAAAATCTAGGCATAAGAAAAAACTTTTCATTTCTTACTCACAGAAAGATACCCGGTTTGAGCTTACTAATGGAGTGAAGATTGACTTTAAGACAGAACTGGAAACTCACTTGAAACAGTTGAATAGACTAGGACTGGCTGAAACATGGAGTGATACGAATTTATTGGCAGGCGATGATTGGGATGAAGGTATAAAAAGAGAACTAGAAGAAGCGGATATTATTTTGTTCTTAGTGAGTGCTAACTTGATAGGGACTGACTATGTGTGGGATGAGGAAATGCCGTTGGCGAAATTTCACAAAGAAAATAAAAAGACTGTACTGATACCAGTTATTTTAAATCCTTGTTTATGGACAAGTATTCCTTTGTTTTCTGTAAGCAATGCAGTACCACACAAAGGGGTGCCTGTTTCATCCTTTAACAATCGTGAGGAGGCTTATGATGAAATTACGAGGAAGATAAAGATGGTTTTGGAAGGGTAAATGGTGGGAAAAGGCTAATAGTAGCACTGGCAAAGACCTCACCCTCGGTCTCCCGATGAAAAAATCGGGACAGGCTCTCACCAAAAGAAAGGGATGACAGTATGTGGTGTAAGCGTAAAGGGGAGTGGCAGCTGATTAACGATAATGATACCCAAGATGAACCAGCGAACTAATTATTTTTGGCGATGGTTTCAGGCTTTTCATGTGCTATATTAAAAGTAAAACCGTCTTTAAAACTATTTTTGTCGGCTTCGAGTGCAATGGATTGTACCTGCAATTCGTTGTTAATCCGCTTTACGGTAAGGTAATGGAACATGGGCTTGTAATCGATTGACAAATCGGGAAGTGATCCGTTGCCTTTTTTTAAAGGCTGGTGTAAGCCTCCTCCGCCGCCAATTACCATAAAGTCTTTGCCCTGTATTTTGTAATGTTCGAAATTGTGGCAGTGACCTGACAGAAAAAGCCTGCTCTTTGTTGAATGCAGGTAATGCGGTACAAATTTCTCTTGTACCGGTTTGGAACAACCAACAATCTTGCTGTTTGTGAATGG
>JANMZN010000065.1:0-11260 GCA_031383285.1 Segetibacter sp. | reverse complement strand
TCCATTTACATTCCAAACATTGTACAATGCTGATCCGGCATGAATGTTTTTTGCAGCTAGAATGGCCGTCATCATACTATGATCCTGGTTGTTGTATTTATGCATTCCATTTCTCCCAACAAGATACAATCCCGGGTATTGCTCCAATTCTTTTCTTACAATATTAATGTGCTTTTTATAGTGCTTGTCATATACAGGATATGCTTTGGGCTGTCTTACAACACACCCATCTTCAACTGATGCAGCCAAACCAAGCCCAATTTGTTCCAGTTCTTTTTTACCCAATTCAATTAACTCAGCATCACTGCTATTCCACATTCCATCACCCTCAAAACAGAAATATTCCAAACCAAAACAAACCATCGTTTCATCAGGAACCATATACGGACTCCAGGATTTAAAATTCTGGATCCTTCCTACTTTTACCGACGGATCATGTATGTATATCCAATTGTCATTAAAGGTATTGCTATCTTTCATGATGAGTACTACGGTCAAAAAATCCCGGTAACCTAAATTATTGGCTGCATCTAATGTCTCATCAGAAACTTTTGGAGCTAAATTTCTTACCAGCTCTCGCATTGGAGCTGACGAAATCACGAAGTCAAAATAGTCAGATGTAGAACCATTGTCCATCACAACTTGCCATTTATCATCTTGAAAAGCCAATCCTGATACACCATTTCCCATTTGTAATATGCCGCCCAACTCTTTTATTTTTTTGGCACAGGCATCCCACATCATTCCAGGACCATACTTCGGATAGCGGAAAGTATCTATCAATGTTTTGATGGCTTTCCCATTTCCTTTCTTGGGTTTAATTAAGGCGTTTTTTATAGCCGAGGAAAGAGACAACCCCTTAATCCTTTGCGCTGCCCAATCAGCCGATATTTCGTTTGTTGGTATTCCCCAAACCTTTTCAGTATAAGTTTTAAAAAAAATATTGAACAATCGTTTTCCAAATTGGTTAGTAACCCAATCTTCAAAATTTTGAGGGTGTTTTACAGGTACTATCTTTGCTTTTAGAAAACTGGCAACACATTTAGTTGTCTCTAGAAGACCCAGTTTTCGCATGGCTTCTATGGCCATTAGTGGATATGAAAAAAACTGCTTATTGTAATATATTCGTGAACTTCTGGGTCTATCTATTAAATCATCTCCCAAAATTTCAGTCCACAAACTTTCTATTTCTTCAGATTTTGAGAAAAATCGATGACCGCCAATATCAAAATGGTAACCTTTATATGTTTCAGTTCTGGAAATGCCTCCAACGTACTTTTTGTCCTTTTCAAAAATGAGCACTTCATGACCATACTTACAAAGCATATAGGCAGCAGTAAGTCCAGCAGGTCCGGCACCTATTATAGCAATCCTCTTCTTTTCTGCCATAGATGACAAATATAAAGGTTTGATGTTTGAAGATTGAAAATAGTGCCTGGAACAGACACAGGTTATGGACATCACGGAAGTTGATCTGCTTAATTGCGATTGTAGTAATCTATAAATTTAACATCAAAGTAGCATTGGTAAAAATGATGTTTTTCAAATGTAACAATCGAAGTATTTTTCAAATATAATTGTCAAAAGTTTAGGCATACATTAATATTTTTTAGATTTCTAAATTAATATTTTTTCTTTCCACTTCCGCCTCAAACTTCGATTTTCGGTTGAAATAAATCCGTATTACATAGATTTGCAGCCAACACGGTATAATGACTATTATAATTATTCTCATTTTAATTCTTTTAAACGGGGTTTTCGCTATGGCAGAAATTGCATTGATATCTGCCCGAAAAACAAGATTGGAAGTACAGGCGAACAAAGGAGATGTTCGTGCAAAAGAAGCACTAAGGCTTGCTAATCACCCAGATACATTTTTATCTACTGTACAAATTGGTATTACCTTAATGACCATACTTACAGGTATTTTTTCTGAGGATACAGTAAAACAAAGCCTGATTGAATACATTAATACATTCCCTGCATTTTTGCACTACAGCGAAAGTATGGCTACAGTTATAGTGGTTTTTTGCATAACCTATTTATCCCTTGTAAGTGAGTTGGTTGGTAAAAAGGTAGGGTTGTCGATGCCAGAATCAATTGCTAAATCAGTAGCTGCCCCTATGCGTTTTTTGTCTATTGTCACACATCCATTTATTTGGTTGTTAAGCAAAAGCACAAAATTAATTTCTAAGATATTCAAAATAAAAACGAATGATTCTTCAGTAACTGAAGAAGAAATTAAAGCCATGATTAGCGAGGGAACTGAAACCGGAGCAATAGAAGAAACTGAACAGGAGATTATTCAACGGGTATTTCATTTAGGAGATAGAAATATTACTTCGCTTATGACCCACAGAAGCGATTTGGTTTGGATGGATGTGAAGAATAAGGTGGTAGATATAAAGCAAAAAATGCGAGAAGTGGTTCATACCAGTTATCCTGTTTGCGAGGGACAAATTGATAATATAAAAGGTATTGTATCTATCAAAGACATTTTGTTAGCAGATGATGAAACGCCATTAACAGAAATGATGACACCCGGATTGTATGTTCCTGAAAACAATACGGTTTACCAGGTACTCGAAAAGTTTAAGAAGCATAACTCAAGCACTTGTTTTATAGTGGATGAATATGGAAGCCTCGAAGGAATGATGACATTGAATGATATTTTGGAAGCTATTGTTGGTGACATTGCTCCCGGCGATGAGGATGATTGGGAAATTTTAAAAAGGGAAGATGGCACCTATTTGGTAGATGCTCAAATGCCGTTTTATGACTACTTAAGCAGGTTTCAACGCACAGAATATATAAGCGACGAAGAATTGGAATTTAATACTGTTGCCGGTTTTCTACTCCACCTCTTAGGATCAATTCCTCAAACCGGCGATAAAGTGCATTGGAAAGATTTTGACTTTGAAATTATTGATATGGATGGCAACAGGATCGACAAAATATTAGTTACCATCTCTGATGTATTGAGAAGTGAAATGGAAGATGATGAGTAATGTTTTTTTGCCATTAATATTCATCAATCTGCAAAACAACCTGTCGTCTTTATACTCATCATTAATAATTGACTTTTACTTCAATCAAATATTTTAGCAGGTTCCTTTAATTCACATTCACAAAGACGGTCCTTATCTTACTTTACATTATTCTGGATAAACCTATTCAATTCCGTTTTTGAAGCATCAAAGGTGAAGATGGTTCCTACATTGAAATAATTGCTTTTATCGAAGGTTTTGCTATAAGCAAATTTCGCAAATTGCAATTTAGAATCTTCAAAACTAAATAGACTGCACACTTCCATAACCTGATCCGTTGAAAGGCAATTGGTGGCTGCAATTGTTTTGGCAGTTTCCAATTTGGTTTCATCAAAACTAGCGGCCTCTATTGTTTGTTTGGCACTTAGAAAATCAGGCGGTGCCATGGGGCGTCGGCATCCGTTTGTACTTGAGTTATTATTGTAATTGTGGTGGTGAATATGACAAGTTTCATCAGGAATAAATCCATAGCTCCCAATATATTCACTCAACTCGTCCATCATCGCATTTGTTCTCATGGCATTGAAAACAATGTCATAATTCTTCTGATCAATACAGTTAAAGTAACTTTTTTTTGCTATTGAAAGCCGGTCTGCATTCAATGGGACGGCCATGCATAACTTATACACCTGATTGGCCGTAAGGCAATAAGTTGAAGCAAGTTGGATGGCTTTGGTTCGCTTTCTGCTGTTTGATTGCTGTTTTATTTTAGTCAACTCTCTGTTGAAATCAGAACTAGAAATAGGAGTGTTGCAGTAATATGGTTCTTCGAAATGTCTATTAGGCGATTTCATTCCATTTTCCTGAGCCATTGTAGACCCTGAAGCTATTATAATAAATAGTAAGAGTAAAGCTAATTTCATAGTTAATCATTTTTAAAGGTTATTAATTATTGTCTTTAATGCAATTAAATAACCAAGATTAACTTGTTTTGGATTTTTTTTGATTCTTTTAACTTCACAAAAATTAAAAATCGAGCGCATATTCCTTCTTGGGGTAAGCTAGTTTTTCTGTTTTATCCTTACCTGCAATGCGGACATGAATCATGTTGATTTGGTCTTCATCGAAATCAAATAGGATCGAATTGGTAATGCTTATTCTGCTGATTTTAGACACATTTGTTATTTCGAAATAGCTCCAAATATTCTCATCTTCAAGTTGGTAACCAACAAACCTCATTTCTTTTAATTGGCCATCAATATTTATCTGTAGCTGTTTATTTACGTAAGCTGTAATCAGTTTTTCTATCTCTTTTTTATTCTTAGCGTTGGTTATATCGACTACACAGTTGCAATTTTTTTTTAGTGTTTTTTCGAAATCATTGACAAATATTTTCAAACTAATTTCTACTGACTTCTCTTTTTCGTTGTGATAAATGTCAGTGGTACTTACATGATAGGGGTGCAACGATAATAAACTGAAAATCAATAAAAGATTAGTAATTGCCATAACAGGATAATTTGTGTTTTGCAAAAGTCTATTTTTATTTCCAACTTTTAATCATCCGCTTTGATATGAACCATCTAAAATTTACTTGGAGCAAATGGTATCTATTGATCCGAATTCTTTAATAGATTTTATCAATAATTTTTTTTAGCAATTTTTGACATGCATTTAAATATTTAATACTATTAATAAGCTTCTTCAAGCCGCTTGAGTTTTTTTGAATAAATAAACTATCTATCTTCATCGCATGAAAAAACTCATTTTTATTTTGTTCGTCAGCATGATGGCAAATGCTGTTAAAGCCCAACAAAACAACCCGGGGTCTAACCATGGTAACCGTTTTGAAGAATTAAATTATCTATTACCAACGCCAAATGAATACCGAACAGCTTCTGGTGCACCTGGCCCAAGGTATTGGCAGCAGCGGGCTGATTATGATATGGCTGTAGAAATAGACGAGCCAAATAATGTACTTACAGGTTCAGAAACCATCACTTATTATAACAATTCACCTACTCCTTTAAATTACCTATGGCTGCAAGTAGATGAAAATTTTCATAAGCCAACAAGCGACAACAATTATACTAACAAAACCCAAATGGAAGGTCGGATGACCAATAGCCAACTTATTAACCTTGAGCCTTGGCGAAAACTTCAAGGATATGGCGTAAACATAACCAAAGTAGTTGACGAAGGTTTCAGGTCTCTAAAATACACCATTAACCAAACGATGATGCGCATTGATCTGCCAACGACATTAAATCCCGGACAGAAATTTGTTTTCAAAATAGACTGGAATTATAAAATCAATGACAAACAAACAAGAGGAGGCCGTGGTGGTTACGAAGCATTTGCGGTAGATAGTAATAACCTTTATTCTATAACCCAGTTTTATCCTCGTTTAGCTGTTTACAGCGACTTTTATGGATGGCAGACATTACAGTTTACCGGAGGTGCAGAGTTTGCCCTTACATTTGGAAACTTCAATGTAAAAATAACGACACCTGCAGATCATCTGGTAGCCGCAACCGGCGAATGTCAAAACTATAAGAGTATGCTGACTTCTGCTCAGTATAATAGATGGCAGCAAGCACAGACTGCAACTCAGCCAATAGAGGTAGTTACCTTGGAAGATGCATTGCAAGCAAGCAAAACCAAAAGCGCAGTAAAGAAGACCTGGATTTATAAAGCAGAAAATGTAAGAGACTTTGCTTTTAATAGTTCCAGACGTTTAGCTTGGGATGCAATGGCTATCAATATTGAAGGGAAAAAAATAATGTGCATGAGCTACTATTGCAAAGAAGCTTATGCCTTATATCGGAAGTATTCTACTAAAGTGGTAGCGCATACACTTAAGGTTTATTCAAAGTACACTATACCTTATCCGTATCCCGTAGCTATTTCTATAGAGGCTGCAAATGGTATGGAGTATCCTATGATAGCAATGAATTATGGAAGGACTGAGAAAGATGGAACCTATTCAGAAGGAACCAAGAATGGAATGATTAGTGTCATCATTCACGAAGTGGGCCACAATTTTTTTCCGATGATCATCAATAGCGATGAAAGACAATACTGGTGGATGGACGAAGGATTAAATACTTTTGTACAATTTCTTGCAGAGCAGGAGTTTGATATAAATTACCCTTCAAGCCGAGGTCCTGCACACAAGATTGTTGATTATATGCGGTTGCCAAAAGACAGACTGGAACCAATCATGACTAAAAGCGATGCCGTTGTAAATGTTGGTTCTAATGCATACGCCAAAGCATCTACCGGGTTGAATATACTTCGTGAAACCATTATGGGTAGAGAGTTGTTCGACTTTGCATTTAAAGAATATGCTAAACGTTGGGCATTTAAACATCCTACTCCTTCAGACTTATTCAGAACTATGGAAGATGCAAGTGCTGTAGATCTTGATTGGTTTTGGCGTGGATGGTATTTTGGAACAGATCCGGTTGATCTTGCTATTGACAGTGTAAAGTGGTATAAAATGGAGTTGTCAACCACAGAAAAAAACATGCAAGCCTTTGAGCCCATCCACATTACAAAGGATAAACTTGATAAAACGTTCGGCCAAGCCGTAAATGAAGATACTACGCTACGCGATTTCTATTATTACAACAAAGCAACCATCATTGCTTCTGCCGAAACTGAAAAGCAAAAGGCACGTGCTGAGACTTTTGATAAAGAAAATAATTCCTTCTGGCTCAATAAGAATATTTATCAATTATCTGTTTCAAATGTTGGGGGAATGTTGATGCCAATTATTATCGAATGGACATATATTGATGGCACAAAAGAAGTAGATCGAATTCCTGTAGGTATCTGGAAACAAAATGAGCAACAGATTACAAAAGTGTTTATAAAAGATAAGCAGGTTGTAGCTATTAAATTGGATCCTAATAAGGAAACTGCTGACATCAATGAAGCAAATGGAATGTGGCCATTGAAGGAAATGCCAACGAAATTTGAACTATTTAAACAAACTCAAGCTGCTTCCCCAAGAGGACAAAGTGCAGGGGTAAATCCGATGCAAAAAGCCAATCTGCAGAAATAAGCTGATTTAATTTGGAGATTTATTTAGCATTTACCATTTTCAGAAAAAAAATACTAATTTGTTTCAAATATAGAAAATATGAAAAAAATTTCAGCATCCTTGATTATCATGATTCTGGTGATTGTAGCATGTCAAAAAGAACATGCAAAGGCTCCATTAGGTTCTTTACCCGAAGATCAGACTGAAATCATTACCCAAAGAAAATGTGCTACAAACGAAGTGTTTGATAGACAACTAAAGGAAGACCCCTCCTTACAAAAACGGATGGCCGATATAGAACAAATGACGAGAAATTTTTTGGCTGAAAAAGGTAAACTAAGATTAGTAAATGGAGTGATTACTATTCCTGTTGTTGTCCACGTTGTTTACAATTCAAATGCAGAAAACATTTCTGCTGCGCAGGTACAATCTCAGATTGATGTTTTAAATGAAGATTTTAATAAAACGAATGGAGACCGTAGTTTGGTTCCTGCAGAGTTTACAGACGAGCAAACTTCTATAGGAATTAAATTTGTTCTCGACCGGGTTATCAGATTAAAAACAAATAAAAAAAGTTGGGGTACCAACGATGCAGTTAAAAAGTCTCAAATGGGAGGAAGTAATCCTGTGGATCCTTCAACATACCTCAATATGTGGGCATGCAATTTGGGACAAGGTTTACTTGGCTATGCTCAATTTCCTGGTGGAAGTGCATCTACAGATGGTGTGGTTATTCTATATTCAGCATTTGGCAGAACAGGTACTTTGATACCTGCCTACGATAGAGGTAGAACAGCTACACATGAAGTAGGTCATTGGATGAATCTTCGCCATATTTGGGGAGATGCCAATTGTGGCAATGATTTGGTTGCCGATACGCCGCCTGCAGCTACTGCCAATTATGGATGTCCTGCTTATCCAAAAAGATCAACTTGTAGCGGTAACTTAAATGAGATGACCATGAACTATATGGATTATTCCGATGATGCTTGCATGTACATGTTTACGAATGGTCAAAAAGGTAGAACCCTTGCCATTTTTGCACCCGGTGGTGCTAGATATTCAATGGCGCAATAAAGTAATTTGGAAAACTAATTAAAGCCTTTGCATTTTTTGTAAAGGTTTTTTTTTACCTAATTATTGGATATCCAATTTTTTTTAAATAGAAAGAAGAAGAAAAATAACCAATTGACAAGCCAACTATGGTGCCTCCTAGAATGTCTAAAGGATAATGAACACCTACATAAACCTGACTGAAGCATACGACGGTTGCCCAGAAATAAAATAGGTATCTCCACTTATCTAAAAATGGTTTAAAAGTTCTGGCAACAAAAATGGCAACACCAAAATGATTGGCAGCATGAGACGAGGTAAAACTTCCGCTAGTTGGGCACCGGCTTAATACAAGTTTTACATATTGTGAAAAATAGGGGTCGCTGCATGGCCTAATTCTTCCAATCCAGTTCTTTAAAAATGTACTACTTACCTGATCTATAATTGCCACTGTAGCTATTAAAAGCAATATCCAAACCCATGATTTCTTCTTTAATTTCCAAATGGAAAAAATAAGAAAGAATAGATATAGGGGAATCCATGTTAATTGATCTCTCCAAGCCAGGCAAGCTTTGTCTAAAAATGGATGGCTACAAGAATTATTGATCAATAAAAACAAATCCTGATCAACTTTATTAATTGAATGCCATAATCTATCAATCCACGTTATTGAACCTGTTTGAAGAAAAGTCATTGGAAAATGTTTAGCGCTATATAACAGCATTAATAATTATTACTTTTGCAAGATGCAGAAATTTAATGTACCAAGGTATATTCAATGGCTCGTAATTGTTGGTTTGTTTTATTTGGTAGTGATGCTGTTATTAAGGTTGGCATTTGTTTTTTCTTTTCATCATACAGTATTATTCGGTGATTTAGGTGCTTCCTTCTTACTAGGTTTAAGGTTTGATTTGAGAATTGTATCCATTGTAATACTCATTTTATTTATACTAGGTTGTTTTAGAATCCTTCATCCATTTCACAAAAAATCAGGTAAAAAAACTTCTTTTATCATTTTAGGGATTTTCTCATTTCTTCTTTGCTTTTTTTACATCATTGATTTTTCCTTTTATGCTTATCTGTCACAACGGCTTTCCGGTAGTATTTTAAACTATGCTGAAGATGCAGCTATTTCTATGTCAATGGTTTGGCAAACTTATCCGGTGATTTGGTTAATTCTAAGTCTGATAGTTGGGGTTGTTTTTTTGATGTGGGTAATTAGGAAAGCACACCATTCTATTTCAAAAAAATATATTCAACCTTCTAAACCCGCAAGAATCGGTTGGGGGATTACTTTTTTTCTATTGCTAGCCATGGGCATATTTGGAAGAGTTGGGCAATATCCACTTAGGTGGAGTGATGCATTTGCTTTGGGCGACGATTATAAATCTCAAGTGGCTTTAAATCCATTCCAATCTTTTTTTAGTTCTCTCAGTTTTCGGCGATCTACGTTCGATCTTTCAAAAGTAAGAGCACACTATGATTTGGTAGCAGATTACTTAAGCGTCACAAACCCAAACAAAGATCAACTAAACTTTGATAGGCTTGTTAAACCCACTGTTCCCGATGGTTACAGCCCACCGAATGTAGTACTAGTCATTTGCGAATCCTTCAGTGCTTACAAAAGCAGCATGATTAATAATCCTTTAAACACAACACCTTTCTTCAACGAAATGGTCACCAAGGGCATTTACTTTGATCATTGTTTTTCTCCCACCTATGGTACAGCAAAAGGTGTATGGGCCATCATAACAGGAACACCAGAAGTTCAACTAAATAGTACGGCTAGTAGAAATCCAGCTGCTGTAGATCAACATACAATTATCAACGATTTTAAAGGCTATGAAAAATATTATTTTTTAGGAGGCAGCACCAGTTGGGCAAATATTAGAGGATTACTAACAAACAATATTCAAGATCTCCATTTGTATGAAGAAGGTGATTATAAAGCAGCTAAAATAGATGTTTGGGGCATCAGCGATAAAAATCTATTTCTTGAATCAAATAAAATTCTTGCCAAAGAACGAAAACCATTTTTTGCAATCGTTCAAACAGCAGACAATCATAGACCATATACTATTCCAGAAGAAGATAAGAATGAATTTAAAGTGACGAAATTGCCAGCAGATACGTTGGTGAAATATGGATTCGAAAACAACGAAGAATTTAATGCATTTAGATATACTGATTTCACTTTTCAAAAATTTATAACCTCAGCAGCCAAAGAAGCATATTTTAAGAACACCATCTTTGTGTTTATTGGCGATCATGGTATCTATGGAAATGCGCATGATATGTTACCTGATGCATTTACCAATATGAGACTAACTGCAGAACATATACCGCTTTTATTTTACGCTCCGACTTTGATTCAACCTGAAAGGTTTTCATTTGCGGTATCTCAAATTGATGTACTACCAACAATAGCGGGCCTTGCAAAAATTAATTATTTAAATACTTCACTAGGACGTGATTTATTACAGCCTGCTATACAGCAAAAAGAAGGCGCTTACATCATAGACATAGATCCACGAAATAGCGGATTCATCAGAGGTAATTTGTTTTATAACAAGAAAATGAACAGCAATCAGAAATCAATTGGAAATTTGTATAATAACGATCGGGTTGAGTTAACTGATTCCATTAATCATGCATACGAAACCATGACGGACGCTCTATATGAAACCTCCAGGTACTTATTGCTCAATAACAAAAAGAGACAATAACTATTCATATCATTTTAAAAAGATGAGAAATGATATTTAATGCAGTTCTTCTAATTTAATTTTATCCTGTAAACAAACATGTTACAAGTGTAAGTAGAATTAACAATAATAGTTAGAAGTATAAAAACGCAAGTAGGAATTCAATAATTAAAGATAAAATAATCAAGATTAGATTATCCAATTTGGTAAGTTTGCATTCATAGAAAAACCAATCGAATGGCATTAATAAAAAGTATTTCAGGTATAAGAGGCACCATAGGTGGTAAACCTGGAGATACATTATCCCCTTTGGATATCGTAAAATTTACAGCTGCTTATGGATCATGGCTAATGAAGGAGTCAAAAGCAACAAAAATAATTGTAGGTCGCGATGGTAGAATAAGCGGTGAAATGGTTCAGCACCTGGTTGTAAGTACCTTAAATGCGCTTGGATTAGATGTAATTGA
>JANMZN010000046.1:0-2364 GCA_031383285.1 Segetibacter sp. | reverse complement strand
AACCAAATAGGATTCTTTTTGCTCTTGTTCAATTTTGCCTATGGCAAATAATTTCAACTTTCTATCCTGACCGAATGCCGGATCGAAAACTGAATCGGGGACTAGCTGTTTAAATAAGGTTATGTTGGCAGTATCATATATAACCGATTTCTGCAAGGTGGAATCCGCAATGTTGAATGGAGTAGTTAAAGGATTATAACCGGAAAACAATTTTTCCAAGGGCGTTTTGTTTTCATCTCCATCTTCACTACCACAGCTTGTGAGTAGAGAAAAGCACAAAAAAACCAACAAACATCTCATCATCAATTAGTTTTTAGGAGGTCAAATTTACTTATAATTAGTATCTGCTGTGAATGAAGTTGTTATTTGTTGTTTTGTTATTTCGAAAATAAATTTTAGGTTTGTCTAAAAATAAGTTTAGTGCAGATGAATTTTACCACTAGTGAAGAGAATTATATCAAAGCCATTTTTCACCTGCAGCATGTAGATGCCAAGGTAACAACCAACGAATTGGCCGATCGGTTGCAAACAAAACCTGCTTCAGTATCCGATATGCTGAAGAAGTTGAAAGCAAAAAAATTGTTGGAGTACGAGAAATACCAGGGTTTTAGCTTGAGTGAACAAGGAAAAAAGATAGCATTAACGGTAGTTCGCAAGCATCGGCTGTGGGAGTACTTTCTGGTAAATAAACTAGACTTTGGTTGGGATGAAGTACATGAAATAGCCGAAGAATTGGAACACATTAACAGTCCACTGCTCATTGAAAAATTGGATGCCTTTCTTTCATTCCCAAAATTTGATCCGCATGGCGACCCCATACCTGACTGCAATGGAAAAATGGAGCAGCATAAACAAATAAACCTCATAGACCTGGAACCCGGCAAACATGCAGAGGTAAGTGCTGTAGGCAGCCAATCTTCTGAATTATTGGAACTGCTGAAGCATAAAAATATTGGTATTGGTACCGTATTGGAGGTGGTCAGAAAGTTTGGTTTTGATCATTCCATAGAAGTGAAAATAAAAAAAGTACCTGCATTTTCTATCAGCCAACAATTGGCGCAAACCTTATTTGTAAAACCTTTGATTAAATAAAAATATGTCAGAACCATCATTAAGTGAAGTCAACCAAAGTATTGACGTAACCAAACCGCAGCGTGGCATCAAAAGATTACTTGCATACCTCGGACCTGCCTATCTGGTAAGTGTTGGTTATATGGATCCGGGTAATTGGGCAACGGATTTGGCAGGGGGTGCCCAATTTGGTTATTCTCTTATTTGGGTATTGCTCATGAGTAACCTGATGGCTTTGCTTTTGCAAAACCTGAGTGTACGACTGGGTGTGGTAAGGCGGTTGGATTTGGCACAAGCAAACAGGCAAACCTATCCTCCTGTTGTAAACTTTGCATTGTATATATTAGCCGAATTGGCCATTGCTGCTTGCGATTTGGCAGAAGTATTGGGTATGGCTATCGGCATTCAATTGCTCACAGGATTGCCTTTGATATGGGGCGTTTCCATTACAGTGCTGGATACTTTTTTATTGTTTTACCTACAACGGTTGGGCATGCGAAAGATGGAAGGCTTTATCATTGGATTAGTAGCAATTATCGGATTATCATTTTTAGTAGAAATGTTGTTGGCAAAACCTGACATGGGTGAATTGGTAAAAGGATTTGTGCCTTCTATTCCTAATGATGCTGCATTGTATATAGCTATCGGTATAATAGGTGCTACCGTAATGCCACATAACCTTTATTTGCATTCGGCGTTAGTGCAAACAAGAAAAGTAGCCAATACTAAATCGGCTATAAAACAAGCGCTCAAGTTTAATCTGATAGACAGCACCATTGCATTGAATGCCGCCTTCTTTGTTAATGCTGCCATTCTTGTACTTGCCGCATCTACTTTTTATGTAACCGGTAGAACGGATGTAGCAGAGTTGAAAGTTGCGCATAGTATGCTTGAACCATTGTTGGGTAATGCACTTGCGCCTACTTTATTTGCCATAGCATTGATAGCCGCAGGCCAAAGTTCTACTTTAACCGGCACCTTGGCAGGACAAATTGTAATGGAAGGTTACCTGAACCTGAGAATTAACCCCATGATCAGGCGGTTGATTACCCGTTTATTGGCTATCATTCCAGCAGTGTTGGTCATCCTTTATTTTGGAGAAGAAAAAGTGGACAGTCTGTTGATTTTTAGCCAGGTTATTCTGAGTATTCAATTGGGTTTTGCTATCATTCCATTAATCCATTTTGTAAGCGATAAAACTACGATGGGTTCTTTTGCCATAAAATGGCCTGTGAAATTATTGGCTTGGTTGATCGCTGCCATTTTGGTGGTTCTTAATGTAAAAATGGTAGC
>JANMZN010000026.1:0-2509 GCA_031383285.1 Segetibacter sp. | reverse complement strand
AGACCATAATTCTATTATTAGTAATCCTATTACCACTTGCTGCGCTTTCTCAAAAGAATTACTTGCCGGGATATATCACAAAGAATGATGGAACAAAAGATTCGGGCATGATTAACTACCGCAACTGGGATATAAATCCAAAGGTTATACAATTCAGACCATCCGGAAATCCTGAGGTGTCGCTTAAGCCAAATGACATATCAGCATTTGAAATAATTGGCTATGACAGGTATGTAAAAGCAATCGTAAATGTGGATATGAGATCGGTTGATTTTACAAATTTAGACCCTAAGGATGATAATCGAAATAGACTTGATACCGTTTTTTTAAGAGTTGTAGTTATAGGAAAACCATTATCACTATTTGAATTTATTGACGCAAAAGATCATTATTACTTTCAGAATGGTGAAGGAAAAATTGAAGAATTACAATACAAAATTTATCAATCTTCAAGAGACTCCTCAAAAGAGTTGATGTATTCTAACTCAGTGTCGCAAAAATCAGAAGCTTTAATTCGAACTGATTATGGCTTTAGACGCCAATTATTAAATGCGGTAAACTACAAAGTTGATAAAAAGCAACAGCAAGCATTGCAAGCTGCCGAGTACAGTGAAAGTGATTTGAAAAAATTTATTGTTTCTGCAAATGCAAGTAATGATTATGGAGTGAAGAAATTAAAAAGTGAGGTAAAATCGAGCTTCATTTTGGCAGGAGCTGGCGTAGCACTTCAATCATTAAGTTTTACTGAAAAGGTATCAACTAATTACTCGGATTTGGTTTTTAAGCCGTCCGTTACTCCCTTAATTGGTGTAGGCTTTGACTTTACTCCTGGAAGAAATATGCAAAAAACCATTTTGAGGCTTGAATTAACGTACCATTCGTTGAATGCGCAAGGAGTTTATGTACAGCAGTCTACTATTACTGAATATAAAATACATCAGCATAACATTATGCCTTCTTTCAGCATATTATATAATTTTCTGGGTATTAAAAAAGTATCAATGTACGGAGGTGGATCTTTTGGCGTTAACTTTTCAACTTACCCTGTAAATGAATATACTGTTAAATTCACTAGCTCAGGAAATGTTTATAATGAAGGCACGTTAAGCCGATATAAGAATTGGGCGGCAATACATCTAAAAGGTGGATTGATTGTAAACAAAAAGGTTGACATTGGAATAGCGGCTTTAGTTGACGGAGGATCTCTAAATTCTGTGTCTGTTTCTGAAAATGGAACAAAGCTCTTATTTAAAGTGCTTTACAGATTTTAGCGGAGCGTTATCACCTTCTCATTGTCCCAGTTGCTTCGCACTTGTAGCTTTGAGTCTAAATATAAGACAACCTCGGGCTGAACGTGCAGACCAAAGAAATGGCCCGGATCCCAAACCCCGTTATTATTAGCGTCATATAAAATGCGAATATCGTATTCTCCGGGTTGAAATAATTTCCGGTACCAATCCCTTTGGATTAATGTAGTTGATTCAATGATGTTGTCGTTTTGTACCAATTGCAACACCGGATTACTTGAAAAATCGAGGTTTTCGAAACGCAATTTTATGCTTCCATAATCTTCGGCAGATTTTGTTACAAATCTTATTGTATCATTTTTGGCAAGATGGTTTCCGGCACTGTCTATAATTGCCATAGAGTCGAGTATCAAAAATAACTGAGTCGATGGCTGCCAATTGTAAACAAAAGTCATCGCTGTATTCAGCGAATCGATTTCGATTTTTACATTGGAAATGGCATTAAAATCTCTACCGGTTAGTTTTATTTTACTCGTGTCAATTCTTGCCAATCCTTTGTTGAAAGTCAAGCTCAGATTTTTAAGCAAATCCTGCCTGGCCGTTTCCAAATTGGTATTGTACCTTACAAATTTATCTTTATTGCCACTTTCACTTCTTGTCGGTGCTTTCATTGTGGTATCTACTTTTCTTAATTGATAAGCATACAAAGTCATAGGAGCATTTTCAGCAGTATTGATGGGTTTATCAGCAAAAGCAAATGGCTTGGTTGAATCTTCATAATGCCTGGAAAAATCGTTGGGTATTGCATAAGCAGCAAATGTTCCTTTGGACAAGTGCTTGAACAGAAAGTTTCCATCTCCATCCAACTTGGCTATGTACCTTGGTTTGTCTTTGGCCACTGCACTGTCTTCCAGATTTCTGTGGAGGACTACAATCAGCGTAGAATCAATTTTGCCCGTCTCAGCCATAACAACCTTTCCGGTAAAAGTATTTTCATCTATGGTATTTCCGGTTGAAAAAACATAGGTAAAGTTGCTGAAAATGTTGCCTTCATTGATATCCTTTATTGCATTGCCAAAGTTGATGGAATAAGTAGTGTTTGGTTCGAGGGTGTCTTTTAGTTTTATGGTAATTTCCCGCAAGTGCGTATTGATAACCGGAATATTGGTAGGCGTTGGAGAAAATACAAGATTAGCTGATTGTTCCTGCACCTCTATATATTCATTAAATGTAAGGATGATTTTGTTCCCCTTAAAATTAAT
>JANMZN010000148.1:0-5414 GCA_031383285.1 Segetibacter sp. | reverse complement strand
GGCTATTCCCAAAACCTATGGAACGACCAAAGCTGCCATTGTACTGCATGGTTCCAAAATCGAAAAAACTACTTTGCGATGCCGCTGCACTCCCATTTTTATTAGATGTTGGCTGCGCTATGAAATTGTTTCGAATGCTATCGTAAACATAGCGCCGTGATACTCCATTTAATTTATATGGGAACACTCTGTAGACAACTTCTAAATTAGTAGTGTCCGGTATTTTCTTTAAGAACAGTATGGCATTTACTGCGTCAATGCTATACCAAGAAGTGTCATATCCTTTAATGTAGAAAGTACCTGGAACAATGCTGAGCGTATCTAATTGAATGGACCTGGCAACAATGATGGTTTTTTTCTTCAAATTACTATTCACATAGGATTGTGTCAGCCCTGAGGCAGCTAATACTATTCCAACTATAAAAATGATATGCCTTTTTAGTTTCAAGAGTAAAAATATCTGAGTAGCAATCTAAATCATAAAAATAGGAGTGTTGGAGTTAAGTGTAAGATAAATAATGTCAAAGAGAAGCTGCTTTTCATAGAATGCCCTAGTTTCAAATTCATTTTAGGGCTGGCGATAATTGGCGATACCAATTTTAAACCTACAGTTGCAATCCACAGTTGATTAAGCGTTAATGAAAAAGGAGAGTATTTGTGGATTATCTTCTCGGTTGGCCGGGTCATTTTGTACCTTTATCCGCTCATGCAAGAAAACGTAGACTTTACAATTGAATTTAAAGGCGAAAAGGTAAAAGTTACACCTGTTCTTAAAGAGGCTAATATTCATTTTATAGTCCACTTGAAGCCTCAGGTAATTATAGCAGAATTTATGATAATAGATAACTGGGTTTGGATGGAAGCAGGAAAAGGGGATACCGATCTTGCAGCTAGCTTAGGAAGTATTATTGAAGAAATGGGTATTTAATACCAATTTGCTAATATGCACTTCGCAAAATCAATGATTAATAATCACTAAATTTTTTCCTACAACCCATTAAATTGGATTTCATATTGGCACTAATACGAATTGAAGAAATTCACAGAAATACTTCATCAATTGCTATTACCTATACTAATTTCTTCAATTGAATTAATGAATGCAGCATAAACAGCATTTAATTAGCTGCCTCTATTTGCCCCGGTTGACCTTACTTTCTTAGGTGCTCCTGCTGATTTTGTGGATGCCGTTTTTATGAACTTAGAAGTAGTGCTTGCACCTTTGTTAGCGCCACCCTTAGCGCCAGCTTTTTTACTATTTACAGGTAAAGACATAATTAGATGTTTTTTGCTTCGGGTAAAGATAAGGTTTGTAGACGATTCGAAACCCTGTTCAGCGCTGATTTTTTTTACCCCCGCTTCTGTCGCTACCTAAAATAAGGATCATGGATGGGAAAAGTTATAAATCATCATTTTTTGAGGGGAATTTTGTAAAACTAATGATAATTTGCAATGGAGGTGATCTCCCTTTAAATATACACATAATGAATAATTTATTTCAATCCAAAGCACTTGAGGAGATTTATGATAGGATAGATCAACTAAGCCCATCTAGTCAAAGAAATTGGGGGAAAATGAATGTTGCTCAAATGATGGCACATTGCAGCAAAGCTTTGCAAATGGCTGTTGGTGGAAACCACCAAGGTTGTTTATCGGAAGAGTTCTTGCCCCCTTTTTCAAGGCAGTATATTCAAATGAGAAGCCTTTTGGTAAAAATAGTCCAACAGATAAAATTTTCATAGTTACAGCTGAACGTGATTTTGAAATGGAAAAAGAAAAACTAAAAGCACACTTAAATGTATTTTTTGTTGGAGGAAAAACAAAATGTACTACACATTCTCTTCCTTTTTTCGTTAGCTTAAACCCCAATGAAAGGAGTATAGATATGTATAAACACATTGACCATCATTTAATACAGTTTAGTGTATAATCGGGTCAATAAATTTTGTCTATTTATTTCAAGAAAATGGTTTGCAAATCCATAATGGATACAAATTGCTGGAGCTTTTGATTTTTAAACGTGTTGTAAGGAATTTCTTTTCAGTTCGTCTATAGCCTAAAATATTTATTTATTATGATCCGAACTATTGCAATTTGGGTGCTGCGAATACTAGCGGCAGGCATCATGTTACAAACTTTGTTCTTCAAATTTACTGCATCGGAAGAATCCGTTTATATCTTCACTACACTTGGTGTAGAACCTTGGGGTAGAATACTTTCAGGAGTAATGGAGTTGATAGCATCGTTGCTCATATTAATGCCTCGTACCACTGGTTTTGGTGCATTTTTAGGGATTGGCGTTATGGCCGGTGCATTGATGGCTCATATATTTATTTTAGGGATAGAAGTAATGGCCGATGGCGGGCTACTATTCGCCTATGCTCTTATCGTATTCATTTCATCCTTAATTTTGGTTGTTATTTTTAAAGATCAGGTGTTGAATATTATTTTTCACAAAAAGACTTCCAAGCAAATAGCTTAACTATGGCACTATACAAGACAATGCAAAATATTACCAATCAATTGGTGAACTTAATAGAGCTACTTACCGATGAAGCGTATACTCAACCGATTGATACCTTAAATGGCTCATCAATAGGTCAGCATGTGAGGCATGTGACAGAATTATTTGAACAACTCTATGTCGGTTACCATTCTGGAGAAGTGAATTATGATAACCGAAAAAGGGACATGGCAACTGAAACAGTCAGACAAGTTGCAATCAATAAAATCAATTCAATATTTTCTGAAATGGAAAAGGAAGAGAAGCCATTGCGCTTGGTTTGCAATTATTCGCAGACTAATGAAACCATTATTGTCACAACCAATTTTACCCGGGAATTGATTTACAACATTGAACATGCTGTACACCATCTTGCGCTCATCAGAATTGGCGTTTCCTGTCTTTCACCCATTTCGTTGCCGGAAGACTTTGGAGTAGCAACTTCTACCATCAGATATAAAAAAGAATGTGCACAGTAACTTTTATTCCTTCAGGAGATTCCTTTTTTTTAACCAGTAACAGAGATGAGCAAATTACTAGGCTCATTGCTGTTGCTCCAAAAAAATATTGGCACAATAATATTTGTCTGCTGTACCCTAAGGATAGTGATGCAGGTGGAACATGGATTTCCGCCAATGAAAAAGGGGAAAGTGGCGTATTACTAAATGGAGGTATTAAACCGCACGAACGTAAACCTAATTATCGCCATAGCCGAGGGCTACTACTGCAGCTCACTTTGAGCAATCCAGATCCGGCTTTATTTTTATCTCAATATGATTGTTCTGATATAGAACCTTTTACCATTGTATTATTTGCCGGTGGCAAACTGACTGAATATATTTGGGACGGCGAGCAGAAATACATTAAAGAATTGGATACCCAATTGCGATATATTTGGTCATCTGTAACGTTGTATCCACCTGACATTATTGAAAAAAGAAAAAATTGGTTTGCCGAATGGACATCCGGAAATCCAACACCCTCACAGGAAGAAATCATCAACTTCCATTCATCCACCGGAGATGGTGATTTGGAAAATGATTTGGTAATGAACAGAAATACCCTTCATACGGTCAGCATTACTTCAATAGCGCTGAACCATAGTTCTGTAAAAATGGATTATACTGATATGAACTGCCAAAGCCAAACTATTCAACAAATGCAACTTCACTAATCATGTCCTTCATGTACTTAAGAAGATTTTTTATACGCCTTACCAGTTGGGAATATTGGCCTTTTCATGTGGTCTATGGACCCATTTATTTGTACTGGATATGGATCGGCATTAAAGCCAGATCCTTTTTCTTTTTCAATACTTCCAACCCAAGCATCAGGTATGGTGGTTTTTTAATGGAGAGTAAAAAGGAAATTTATGAACTGCTGCCTAAGGGCACTTTTCCAGATACTGTTTTTTGTACACCGGGGCAGCCATTCAAAGAAATTATGGATGAGGTCCGGAATCTCAAACTTACTTTTCCTGTAATTGCAAAGCCGGATATTGGGCTTAGAGGAATGGCTGTTGCCTTGATTAATTCGCCTAAGGAATTAGAACAATATCACAAGACCAATCATGTAGAATATATGGTACAGCAGTATATTTCTTATGAGCATGAAGTGGGCCTTTTCTACTACAGGTATCCGGGACAGGCAAAAGGATGTATAAGCGGGATTGCAGGAAAAAAATTTTTAAAAGTAAGCGGTGATGGTAAGAAAACCATCATGGATCAGTTATTGAAAGAGGACCGTTTTATACTTCAACTGGAGACATTGAAAGAGAAATATGGAAATGAGCTGAATGAAGTATTACCTAAAGGAGAAGAGCGTTTATTAGTTCCATTTGGAAACCATTGCAGAGGAGCTAAATTTATTGACATCAGCCATCAATGCAACGATAAACTTCGGGAAACCATGGATAATTTGTGCAACAATATTCCAGGATTTTATTTTGGAAGGCTCGATATAAAATACAATAGCTGGGAAGACTTTTGCAATGGCAAAAATTTTTCTATCATAGAACTAAATGGAGCCGGCAGTGAACCCGCTCATATATACGACCCCCGACATAGTATTTTGTATGGTTGGAAGGTGATTATTCAGCATTGGGATGTATTGTACAAAATAAGTAAGTTGAATAAAGAAAGAGAAAACCTGTCGTATCTTACGTGGCAAGAAGGGCGAGCCATGTTGAAAGCAAATGGCGAGCAGGTAAAAATGATAAGCTAGCTTCTACTATTATTCTATATTTCAGTTTAATTATGAATTACATTTCTTTAGGATTGTATTATTTAGTTTCCTGAGTTGCCAAGCACTTTAATTATTTCTCTTCGCTTTGCAGACTTGAAAATAGGGCACATTGCTCACAATCTTCCAAATGTTTGAATAAAAGCAATGCTTCCCATGAAGCAATTGTATTCTCATTCTTTTTCAGGTTCAGGTTAGCTGCTTCATCGCAAGAAATATTGGCTATAATGTTCATAACTCAATTTATTTTTGTCTTGTAATTGATTGCATTTTACCAAAAGTGCTTTCTTAAAATCTTTGCTAATTTTCCTGTTAAACACTTTGCAACAACCAAATTGGTTAATGATATAAGCAGTAAACCCAAATTTTGATTTATCTATTCAAAATTTGGGTCTATTTGTTATATCACAGCAAGCAACAGTCTTTCTATTCATTAGCATACACAATGAATGAAAACCTGGAATTGTGATATACTATTTGGTTCTGATGATTTGCCAGCTACTATCTGCCTTGTGTATGTACGCATCCCTATTTTTACTCCAGGCTTCTTTTACTTTCAAATTGTAATTAAAATATAGCCTATTAGCAACAACGGTCCAGGTATCTGATTCTGTTGGTGCCTTATAGCCTCTAGAAGTGCCAAAAGCACAATAGCCTCCATATTGTGGTG
>JANMZN010000553.1:0-1735 GCA_031383285.1 Segetibacter sp. | reverse complement strand
GACTTTTCTTTAAAAGCTATTGCATACTGAACAGCCGATATTCCACACAACAAAATAAACCAAAGAAGGTACACATTTCCAAAATGAAACATACCTGCTATAGTAGAGATAAAGAGAAGGTGTGCGCCAAAGTTTTTGTAGGTAAAGTAAAAATGTTTTTTAATATTTTTGGCTTGTGACAAATAGGCAATTGCCATAAATAAAACGCCAAGTGACAATCCGGTATAAATAATGCTTTCATTGCTAAAGTCATTTCTTTTTAGCATATGCAATGGGGTAATGGTAATGCCGGCCCAAGCAGCAAAATTTACCAATGCCATGCTTAGCACACCAAGATGATCAAAGTAATATGCTGACACAAAAAGGATAAGCATTGGAATGAAAGTGGCCATCCCCCATCGGTTTCCAAAAAGGTTGAATTGGAATTGCAGATAACCAAAAAAGATAAGCATCAGCATACAACCGAATAGTAAAATATAATCTTGCAAAGCGGAATTAGAAGTTGTTTTGCTAAAAGTAAAAGGTGGAGATTTTTTTATACAATATGAGAAACAGATAACCATAGCTATCCCTATACTTATTACTATGGCGAGGTGACCAATGCTGTCAATATTTTTATAAATAATAATTCCTAGCCCGGTTGTCAGCAACAAAATACCACAGTACATCAACGTTTTTAGCTCCCACAAAAGTGAAATGGGCCTGACCGCTTCTGCACTAGAAATTCGTGCTAATTGTTCATCAGTTATTAAATCATCTTTGTTTAGCTTTTCATAGGATGTAATGTCAATCATGTGAAGGATTATTTTTTAGGTATGCATTAATTCTGACCTTTACATTTTCTCTCACGTCCATATAGAAAAGATTGAAATCTACAATGTGGTAGTTATTTAAATTCCCCCTGCTTTCATCCAATTTATCAGATAGATCTACCCATAACGTATTACTTTTTATATCAACTACAGCGGTAAGTGATTTTGGGTACAGTACATTAAAATCTTTCATAACCATTCCCTTGTGAAATGCTATGTCTGACGCTTCTCCGGTTGTAGTCCAGGTAACGGGATTTACGCATAAAGAGTTCTCATTTTCATTTTGAATCATCTTGTCTGATTTACCGTTTCTGTAACTTCTCCAACCCACTATGCAACCTGTTTGAGCCGGAGCATTTCCTATTGGAATAGCAATTAAATCATCTTTTTTAATCTGCCATCCTACTACGTATGCGCATACCAATTGTTTTCGTAATGGTTTATTATCAAAAAATTCTTTTAGTAGCCTTATGGCATGAAGCGATCCCTGACTGTGAGCTGCGATAACAATAGGTCGATCATGATTGTAGTGCGCTAGGTAGTATTCAAAAGCAGTTTTTACATCGCTGTAAGCCATGTCAAATGCATCTTGAGATTGTGGACTTCGTGTCATGAAAAAGGCTTTCAGATTCGCTTGCCTATACCTTGGAGCATATACCTTGCAACTGCCATTAAAAATAGACGCCTGAAATAAAATGGGTCTAATATCAGTTTGGTCATTTAGTTCCTTGTTATTGAGGTTTGCATTCCAACCCGCTGTTAAGTCTTTTGTAAAGGTGGTCGGGTGAATGTAGAATACATCCACAGCAGAATCCCTTTTTTCGCTTTTTAAAAAAGATGGGATACTGTCCGCCATATCTTTCTTCAATGGATGAGCTGCCCAAAAGTAAAGGTTACTATAGTCGGGTTCTGAAGGTGCCGCT
>JANMZN010000552.1:0-29897 GCA_031383285.1 Segetibacter sp. | reverse complement strand
GGTGAGCATTATGTCGTCTACTTCCCGTTGGCCACCCTTACCTAAGGCTATCATTTTGGTGACGTCAACGAAATGATCGGAAACTGCTTCACCAGTGGTTTGGCAACTTTCTTTTGCCTTGTCAACCGCATTTAAAAAATTACGCCAATCTGCATAGCCCAACAATTCTTGCAATTCACGGGCAAGCCAGTAATCCACTCCATCTTGTTCGTAAGCATATTCCTCAAATGATTTGTTGAGTTTTGCTATAGCTTCTTTTTCCATTTATTTTATTTGATAAATTTTACTCCTTATTAAAGTTCAGGGTTCTCATCGGTACTTAAAATACTTTCAGGTAGTTCTATTGGTGATTCAACCGCCGACAATGTTTCTACATTGCGTAACTGGCGTTGTATGGGTCGTGTCCGGATACCTACAATTTTGGGTTGGTTAATATGTCCCAAGCTTCGGTATTGCTTTATTGATATTTGCAAAGCAGTTAATTTTATTTCTTCAATAATAATTTTAATGGATCCTCTGTACAATCCGCAAATGCCGCCAAATCAAGAAAACCTTTTACGCTGCTGTTGATGTTATTCAACAACAGCCTACAAAATGGGAAAACCTTGAAGGTAAGGAATACTTGCAAGGAATGAAATTACTTAAAGTTTACCTCCCCAAACCATTAAACATGAAAATTATAAACTGATAACCTGCATCAAAATACCCAGTAGCTTCAGCCCCAATCTCCCAGAAAAAATCCATCCCATCCGCGCCATCCGTGTTCCCATTACTACCTCATAACATTAATGATCTCCCTAATGACCCCCAATGACTCTTCATGACCTCCCTTCATGACCTTTCCCCATGACCTTTATTCAAACTTCCCCCCCTCAACAGGCATCAACTACCACACATTTTGTATCTTCATCCAATGCGTTGAAAATCTCCAAATCAAATGCTATGACAACAAAACAAAAAGCAACGAAAACAGAAAGCCTCAGTTTGTTCTTTGTATTTTATGCAATCACTTCTTTTTGTTCTGCACAGGTAGCTACTATCAATATCACCAATATCCAAACCAAGGTCATGAATAATACCGGGCTGTTGTTTGGTATTACGTTCGACTCTCGAAGCAGCCTTACAGGAAATAGTAATTATGGGCAAATGGGTTATCACAATGCCAACGGAACCATGATACCTGAAGTGGATGCCATATTTAGCAATCTGCCCTATACTACCGTCCGATACCCGGGCAATGAAATTGCAGTGGGGTTTGAATGGAAAAAATCAATTGGCGCCATAGGTACCCGGCCAAATCAAGATTTATTGGGAACAGTAGGCCCATCCCAACCCGTCAATTTCGGATTTGATGAATTTATGGCCATGTGCACAGCCAGGGGCATTTCAGGAAATGATGTTCAGATAATGGTACCGATATATGATGAGAGCACCGCAGGATTAAGCAGTACACAGAGTTTACAGGCGGTCCCCAACGTTATATCTAACAATGCCGATTGGGTAGAATACTGCAATAGCCCCAATGACGGCACCAACCCCAGGGGCGGAACTGATTGGGCAGCGCTAAGGGCTGTAAACGGACATCCACTACCCTACAACATTAAAATCTGGAACATCGGAAACGAACCCTGGTCGGCAGGGGAATTTGGACCTACTGCTGCTAATGGCGCTACTTATCTGACAAGCGTCAAACCCATCATAGACTCAATGTTGGTAGTAGACCCAACCATAAAAATTACCATGCCGACCACCGGAAACGGTACTGCCAATACTTGGGCTTACGCACTTATAAATTCATCGCTTGCCCAACAGGGAAAAATCTATGCCTTGTCTCAACACTTTTTTGGCGACGAAGACCCGGCAACCGCTTATCCGGGGGTAAATGCATCGAGTGCTTTTATAGACAATCTGGTAACAGCTGCTGCCGCTAAAGGCATCAAAGTTTTTATTGGAGATTATGCACACAATATCCCTTCGCCCAATCCAACGACTGCTCAAAAAGATTTGGCAATGCAGTGGCAGGGTGCAAATTTTGAAGCTGACTTTTTACTGATGCTTTCACAAAAAGCCACCATCGAAAGAACCAATTTTTGGACCTATGGAAATGCGTATGCCGTTTGGCATCCCATTCGTAAAAACTCGTTAGCCAACTATACACTTATGCCCGGTGCTGCATTGTATAAAATATTAAAACCGGCACTCCTGGACAATTCTGTTCAGGTAAGCACCACATCACCTGCAGCAAGCGATGGCAATCTCTATGCAGTGAGGTCCAATGCCTTCACATCTACCGACTTTACAAAAATGAATGTTGTTGCAGTAAACCGCGATAAAAACAATACTGTACCGCTGCAGGTTAATGGCAATGTTGGCTATACATTAATGAATGCACGATTAATAACAGCCGCATCCCTGGTATCTGAAACCATTACTGAAACTACTGCAACTACAGATGCTTCCGGCAATTACATCATGCCTCCAATGAGTGTATTAATACTGGAATATTCAAAGACTACCTTACCATTGGAATTGCTTTCGTTTAATCTGAAAATGAACGGCTGCGCAGCTTTTTTCAATTGGTCTGCAACAAATGAACAATCCATGAAGCGTTTTGAATTAGACGTAAGTATGGATAACCATTTTTGGAAAACAGTTGCAAGTATTTCCTCTAAAGGCAAAACTGCCGGTATCAATAATTATCAGTACCAATATACTTTCACCTCAGAAGCCAACCGTTTTTTCAGGCTAAAAATGATAAATCTGGATAACACTTTCCGCTTATCAAATATCATTTCAGCCAAATGCAATTCAACCAAAGGTTTTAGCGAAGTAATTTTTCCAAATCCCGTAGGTAAGGCCGGCGTTTTATCTTTTTCAAGTCCAATTGAAAATATTACTATTGTCAATGCAGTTGGTAAAACGATGATAACAAAAAAAGGACCTTTATCAAATATATCGGTCAAAGAATTTGCAAAAGGTGTGTATTACATTATTTCCGGTGGTGTAACTCAAAAGTTCATTGTAAACTAGAGATAATATGCTGAAATAGTAAGACAAAGAAATTTACATAAACTTCTTCCTTACCTCCAAAGACCCCTTCTTCATGTCTCCTAATGACCCTTAATGAGTATTCATCCTTCCCTCCCTGACCTTCCTTTATTACCCTTCTTCCTTACTCACATTGACCCCCACATGACCCTTCATGACCTTCTTCATGACCTCCAATAACCTCCCTTCATGACCACCAATGCCCCTTCCTCCTAACCTACATAGTTCACCTGAAGAATCCAATTAGACTCAACAAAACAGCTATTTAAACTACTGACCGCAAAAAATAATTCCTCGACGGGTGATTTTTTAGCCAAAAATGGTATCAATACTTTTTAACCACCAAAATCATTCATACTATTACATCATGGGCATAACCACTCCATCCGATCTCGAAACATTTAAAGGCCTAAAATCGAAAGACAACAAGGCATATGAAATCATTTATAAGTTTTACTATCCTTCTGTAAAGAACTTTATTACCAAGAACAGCGGCTGCGAAGAAGATGCACAAGACATTTTTCAGGAAACCATATTGGTGTTATTGGAAAAAGTACCAAAGAAGGATTTTAACTTAACCTCTTCCTTAAAAACATACATTTTCGCCATCAGCAGCAATCTTTGGCTGAAACGATTGATAGCTTGCAATAAAATGGTTAAGACCGAACCGGATGTTTACGAAAAATACTTATCGGATTATGAAGCCGCTGAAACAGAGGTGAGCCATGCCAATACTAACAGGATAGTGAAGGTTTTTAAAATAATGACCAATAAATGTATCACATTGTTGAAAGCCATTTTTATTATGAGAAAAATATTGATACCATCACCAAAGAATATGGTTACACCAATAAACACAATGCCCAAAACCAAAAATACAAATGTTTGGAGCAGGCAAGAAAAGGGGCAGCTAATTTGAATTAATAAAAGCAATTAGATTCTTAAAAAAAGCGAACTGGTAAAATAGTTCGCTTTTTTATTTTCAATCGGGTGATAAAAAACCCTGTGCTGGTATTAATGGATATAAAACAACTAAAAATGAAAAAAATGAGATTAATGTTTGCCACAGTATTAATGGCAAAAAGTTTTAGCAACTATGCCCAAGTGCCGAAACATTCGGCCAAACCCAAATTGATAGCAGTAGTAAACACCGCTACATGGTGCGCTGTTTGCAAAGCGAATGGTGCAAGATTTGGCGCTGTATTAATGCCTTATGCTGCGCAAGGGGTCAATATTTATATGAACGACCTTACCAACGACAGCACCAAAGCAGCATCTAAAACGGTATTAGAAAGTGCCGGAGCGTACAAAGCAGTTACGAACATTCAAAGAAAAGGAATGGGTAAAATGCTTCAATCATGTGGATTGGCTAAAGACAAAAAACAATCTTTTATTGCCTCAGGTATTGTAACGTTCATAGACCCCAAAACACACCAACAAGTAAAGCAAATCAGCATTGCAGAAACCGATGAAGTAATGATAAAAACAATTAATAATCTTTTAAATTAAAAACGATGAAAAAGCAAACAAAAATTATCCTGACCATTGTTTCTGTAAGTTTAATGGTTATGTGTACCTATTATTTCTTTGGGTAAATAAATTCAACTAAAAATAATAAAAAAGTATGAGCAAGGAGTCTATAAATATTTGGGGCATCAAAGAGTTTGAAGGCGATGGTATAAGCTGCCCAATCATTCCAACCAATTTGCCTTGGTACAAAAAAGTAACCTTAACGGTTTTCAGGTTTGGAGTATGCCCGATGTGTGTTACCATGAGTTTGGCTTTCAGCATAAAAAAACTGTTTAAGAAAGCCGAACAGCAAAAGCAAATAACAAATGGCGATTAAGGAAAGATCCTAATAATCAAGGGTGAAATTGAAAGCTGACGAAAAATAATCGTCAGCTTTTGCTTTTTTAAGCCATTGCTAACATGTGTCCATTTTCATTAAAATTTGTTTATCAGAAAGCCTTTGACAAAAGGTGAAAGAAATTACTGTACATTTAAAAAAAATGAAAATGAATTTTATACGCGTTTGTACCAAAGATGAATTGCCGGAAAATTCACAGAAGATTGTAACCCTCGGCAAAAAGAAAGTGGCCCTTTTTCATTTCAACAAAAAAATATCAGCTATTGCCAATGCCTGTTTACACAAAGCGGGGCCATTAGGACTTGGAGTAGTAAGTGCTAAGTACGAAGGCATGTATGTAACCTGTCCCTGGCATGGTTGGGAATACAACATAGAGACAGGAAGTGCACCTCCTGGATTTCCTGATCAGCAAGCATTATACGAAGTAAAAGTTGAAAGCGAATACCTATTGGTCAGCGAAGACCCAATAGTGAAAGCACACCGGGCACATCATGACAATCCTCTACTAGAAGACCTGATGAAACTAAAATACCAAACCTCCAAAAACAGTTTAAACATTCTGGGCATCAGCACCACCAATTTATCTGCTGATCTGCCCCGCTTTTCAACTTCGGAAGATGCACTGGAAAAATCTTTGGCCTATGCTAAAGAAAAATATGGAGCTACTACCAAAATGGTAAAACTTCGTGAACTGGAATTCAGAAATTGTGAGGGTTATTATTCTCAGCACAGCCATGCTTGCACCTGGCCCTGCAGCATTACCGAAATGGACCCCGATGACGGCATGACTGAAGTGTATGAAAGCATGATCCTTTGGGCAGATATTGTTATTGTTTCTACACCCATCCGTTGGGGTAGTGCTTCAGCGCTGTATTACAAAATGGCCGAACGTTTAAATTGTGTACAAAATCAAATAACCATCAACAATAAAATCCTGGTAAAAAACAAACTCGCATCTTTTATCATAACCGGTGGCCAGGATAACATACAACAGGTTGCCGGGCAGATGATGTGTTTCTTTACAGATCTGGGATTTACCTTTCCTCCATTCAGCTTTTTAGGCTGGAGCCGTGGTTGGACTGCCGAAGACATGGATAAAAACGTCCTGCAATTTAAAAAGAGTGAATACATTAAACGCACCTCTATGGAAATAATAGATAACTGCGTTGAAATGTTGAAACAAATAAAAAATACAAACAGTGCAAACATGCATGCCCCTATACCAAGGCGAAGTGATTCGCTTAGCAATGAAATTGAAAATATGGATATGAATATTTAGTACCAAACAAAGCAATGGAATGCTATTTGGCCATTCATCTGCTTTGATTTTTGTTTCCAGGCATACACTAAACAGATTCTGAAACTCATTTTACTATTCAGAAAAAACAGCGCTCAACATTGATTGAATGATGAGCGCTGTTAAAGAATATCAAACTGACTTTTCTACTGTTTTATAAACACTTGCTGGTAAATGTTATCTTTTACTATAACCCTTACAATGTATTGACCTTTACTGAAAAAAGAGGTGTTGATCGTAGCGTTATTACTACCCCCCACTTGTTGCAAAAGCAAAATTCCATTTACATCATAAACTTGAACAATTGCTATGGAATTTCCCAATTCACCTGGGATACCAATGCGCAGTTTATCGTGAACCGGGTTGGGATACAAAACAAGTTGCTGAGTGCGGGCATCCTTTATAAAAACAATATCAGAATAAAAAAATCGTCCGTCCTTATCAAATTGTTTGAGCCTGTAGTAAGCATCCTTTACAGCAACATCTGAATGTACATAATTGGCTGTCAAGTTGCTGCTGTTATTAAGTTTTGCCTGAGCTTCCATTGTTGCAATCTTTGAAAACCGCACGCCATTGCTGCTGTATTCCAATTCGTATTTATCTGTTGTATTATTTTCCTCCACTTTCCAATTAAGTAAATTTCCTTCCTTTGTTTTTTTACCAACAAAGCTGAGCCAACGAACAGGAAGTGGACTTCCAAAAAGAAGATCTGTTTCCCATACGCCCCGGCCATAAGTGGCAGCTCTTATTTTTCGGCCACTCAATTGAATATCCAATTCGTTAATGGCAACGAGCGGCAAGTCCGTTAAAAATGGAATCCAGTCGCTCATGGTATTGTCGCGGTAATAAACTCCAGTATTCATACCTACATAAAGCGTTTCGTTAGGGTCATCTTTATCAATAACAATACTGCGAGATCCAATAGCAGGTAAAGAGCCGGCAATGCTTGTAAATGATGCACCGGCATTATCAGAAGCCATTACCCGCTCCGTGCCAAACGAGTTAGTGGTTATCCATATTTTAGTTGGAACAGTGGGGTGTACACAAATAGAAGTTATACTTCCGGTAGTTGTTGTACTCGTTGTCCATGTGGCACCACCATCAGTTGTTACATACAATAACTTTCCTGTTGAGGTATAGATGTAGTCCGGATTGGAAAGGGATACCGTTAAACATGACAATGTTGTTCCAATAGTACTACCCGAAATGTTTGTCCACGAGTTTCCTCTATCAGTTGTTTTGTAAACGCCAGTCCAACCTACAAATACAATACTGTCTCTTGTAGGGTGAACAGCAAAAGGAGTTACCCAATTTCCATTACTCGGTTTGGAAAGACCGCTGTAACTATTTCCACCATTGATACTACGATACAACTGACCATTTTGAGAGGTGCCATAAACAACATTTTCATTGGTATAACTAAATTCCATTTCCATTCCATCGGCCCCGAGCCAATCTATCCAACCAAAAGCTTTGCGTATGCTGCTGCCATTGTCTTGTGCGCCACCACCATACATTTCAGCATTGGTTTGCGAACAATCGATACGATAAAACTGGCGTATTCCAAGACCATTGGTAATATCTATCCAGTTGTCACCAAAATCTTTACTCTTATAAATTCCCCCATCAGAACTAGAATAAATGGTATTCTTTACCCAATCAAGTGTATGTACATCCGCATGATTATAACCAATACTATTCGGCAAACTCCATGCAGTAAGCGGAGAAAAGCTTGAGCCTCCAGTCAAAGATTTCCAACAAATAATACCCGCAATATACACCTCATCAGGATTGTTGGGAGAAACACACATTGCCATATCGTAAGTTGCCTGACCTGTTGAACCTGTACCTGTAGTTTCGTAACCAAAATAATTGGTACCACTTGATGGACTACCAACAACCATTGTTGTAAATGAAAGACCTGCATCTGTTGAGCGATACATTCGACCAAATAAACTACTACTTGCCTGACATACATAAACAACATTCGGATTGGCAGGTGTTACTGAAACCAACGTTCGACCAGTGTTCGTAATTCCCTGCAACGTTCCTAGTGTTGTCCAGTTCAATCCGTTGTCTGAGGACCGTTGCACATTTCCGGAAGTACTGCTGCCTGTAGCATACATTATATCAGCGTTTGCTGTGTTGAATTCTATATCTTCAGTCGAAAGGAATGATACGATTGCCCAAGTTGCCCCCGCATCCGTAGTACGAAAAATACCATACGAGCTTACAGCAAAAACTATATTCGAATTAGTTGGATGAAACAAAAATTTACGAACAGTTCCTGATATTCCGCTCAATGTTATCCATGTAACGCCGCCATCAGTTGATTTAAAAGCACCAGAAGCACCTGCATATACTACATCTACATTTGTAGGATCAACTGTAAGTGCATATACACTTAGGCGGGTGCTTGCATTGTCAGAAAGTGGTGTCCAACTAGTCCCGCTATTGGTAGTTTTCCATATGCCGCCACCTGGTGAACCGATATAAACAACGGTTGTATCAATTGGAGCAATTCCAATGCAAGTAATTCTGCCAACCCCGGGATTCCATCCTGTAGTTCTACTCCAGGAAGTTGGTCCTCTTTCGACCCAATTACCAGCATTCGGATTACGCTGCATCGTTTGCATAGATCCTTCGAAAGCTGCACTCTCATCTGCAGGTTTTCTAATATAGCCATCACTGTCCAAGTGAAAATTTTGCTCAAACAACCACCGTTGGAACTGATTATAACCAGAACCCTTAGCTGTACCAACTACCTCAAAATGCTTTTTGGCAATTGAGTCGATTTGAACAAGCTTCAGATCTCTACGCTCCATAAGTTGAATAATATCTATCTGAGCGAAGGATCCTGTTACAAAAAATAAAAACCCTAAAAGTAAAAATATTCTTAGCATACAAAGAGATAATTAAGTGATTTAATAGGCTTAAAAACTATTATTCACCAAAAATATATTATTTGCAGCAATATCATTTCTAAGAAAAATAGTTTTTGCTCACTTATTACAAAGCATGTCTAATAAAAGCAATACCTTTTTCTCAAATTGTTCAATAATTTTTAAAAAAAATAGGAAAACGGAACTCTTTAAACTACCTAATTAGATGGATTTTATTCAGGTAATGAGGAAACATTCAGATGAGTTATCTAGCCAAATTTAAATTATGATTCTATGCAAATGGATACTTTTTCCGATAATGCAATTGAATCCTAGTTACTATTCAATAAAACTAAAATTGATATAATTACAACTACTGAAGCAAATATTGAAACAGGAACTGCCATATCAAGAATCCAGTCTTGTTGACTTATTTTTCTTTTTGATTTGTAAATATTTTCAATATATCTTTCATAAAAAAAATCAACCTTCAAAAAATTGTTAATCCCTTTTTCAATTGTTTCCCTAGTTAACTTGCTTCTGAATTGCATGTTCTGTTGTTTTTTGATTAAATATTTCGCAATACCCAATTACAAGGTAGAATTACTAATATTGGAATTGTACCTTACAATTAAGGTACGAAAATTTGAATAGTTTGGATTTCGTTTGTTGAAAAATGAAAAATATGAATGGGTCCACAACGTTTCTAAATGGCAATACTTCACATAAAATCTAAGATTGTTTGTCAATGAAAAGATAAAATGGCAAATCAAAATTAGTGCTGGAAAAAAGGTCGAGGTAAATTGTGTGTCATTTCTACGCTATTAGGTTCATGGATTGCCGAAGGAGATTCTCCCACAGGAAAAATGAAATGTACACGAATTTTAGAAACTATTTTTGTGGGTCAATATATCCAGTTAAAATTCACATGGAGCTTCAATACATTTGTTTACTTAGAAGTTGCCATTTTGTCTATAGGAGTTGGAATGCTTTCATCCTGATCATTTACTCCGGAACCCAAAAACTCAAAAGGGCATTTTGCTGACGGAACGGATATCTATCCTGAAACGATATGTTTTGAAGGTCAGATGCCTGCAGAGTTAGCAGGAATGATTTATTGGCCCCACGAAGAAGGCGGACATAATAGGGCAATAGAATCAAAAACTAAAACAGGATGAAAACGCTTTACATTACATCATTATAAAACAAATAGGTAATCCTCAATATTCAATTTACATTTACATTTTGTGGAATCACTTTAACAATTAATATTTAATGTCGCAGACAGACTGGATTGGGTTTATTGGGGTAACAATGCTGCTAGTTGCATACTTTTTAAACCTAAAAGACTTCATCAAAAAAGATAGTTTCAATTATCCCCTCTTAAATGTAGTGGGTGCTGGATTAGCGTGTTTTGCTTCCATACTTTTAAAATATCTGCCTTTCATAATACTTGAAGGCTGCTGGACAATTGTTTCTTTGTTTGGAATGATTAAATACATAAAGAATTCAAAGAAATGAAAGGAGAAACCAATTTGAATACATTATTAGAAACACTTCAACCCCAACTCAATGTTGGAGATTACGTTTTTTGTATCATAAACGATTTAACAACTATTGACATCAATCAGGCATTACTAATATTTAGAGAAGCGGAAGGAATAACCATCGTTTTAAAAAAGGAATTTGCTGACAATTATCATTTGGAATATTCATTCATTGCTTCCTGGATTACTTTATCAGTATATTCGTCTTTGGAAGCAGTTGGATTGACTGCCGCTTTTTCAAAAGCACTTTCAGAAAATGGAATAAGCTGCAACGTAATTGCAGCATATCACCATGATCACATTTTTGTAGATAAAAAAGATTCGGACAAAACAATGAGCATACTGAGTAAATTATCTACCAAAAACTGATGATAAAAAAGACCAAAAAACAACAAAAAAATATTTAATGCACATAGAAACTTCAATAGAAAGTGCATCACAATGCTGGATGTATGAAAATTAAAAGAAACCCATTTCACTTGCTTTTATTGAATGCCTTTTTTCTTTTTTTTGTTAGTCTATTTATTCCTAATAAAGAAATCGATATTCATTTTCATGATACATACTTTATACTTCCCATTAAATACCTGATCTGGTTTCCGACTCTGGTTCAATTCGCTTTTTGGATCTTTTATCTAACTACAAAACAATATCTTTTTTCAAATTTACTGAGCTGGATTCATATATTGCTATTATTATCAACTTCGCTTTTCACTCTTTTCCCAACGTATTTTTTATTCCATTTTGCTTCAAAATCAATAACGATACCTTGGACTTTTGCTGCATTGAAAAATTTACGGTCCTATCAAATCCATTCAGATCTCGTGTCATTGTCATTTTTTGTACTCATCGGATGTTCCTTGATATATATCACAAACTTAATCATTGGGCTTCTTAAAGGCATAAATAGAATGAAAACCAATTAATCAACAAGACTGTTATTGGCGTATTGTGAAAGAATTAAATTAGGAGAACCAAAACAATTATGCTGAAAAAAAATCAGATAAAAAAAGAATGTAAAAATAATTTTCATCCGTAAAACACCTCAACAGATCGGCTTGATTGGTCTGTTATTTTTTGATTAATTTCTAAGCAATTAAAATTAGTTCGTACAGGAAAAAAAACGGCCCCGCATGGAATAAAGAGGACAATTAACGATTGTCAATGAAAAAAATAAATTGCCACTGCAATATTATCCAAAGCAAAAATCTTTTAAATATCTACACTAGTATTTTCTTGTATGGAACGTACATAAGAAAGTAAAAAGCAATAAAAAAAGCTGCTGAACCAGCTAAATAAAAAACCCACTCACTTCCTGCGCTGTACCAAATAAAACCGGCTATTGAGCTGGACAACAATGCGCAAATACTTTGAAAAGCCGAATAGGTTCCAATTGCAGTGGCGACATCTTTCTTTTCACAAATATTACTTATCCATGCTTTGGCAATTCCCTCTGTAGAGGCAGCATACAAACCATAAAAGAGGAATAGCATAATGAATATAAAAAGGTTTGCATTAAAACCCATGCCAAGGTAAACGAACCCAAAAAGAAACATCCCTATAATAAATACGATCTTCAATCCTATTTTATCAGCCAGCATACCTAATGGTAATGCAAAAACAGCATATACTAAATTATAGAAAATATAAATGCCAATGACCATTGTATCGTTCAATCCCGTATCCTTTATTCGTAACAATAAAAACACGTCTGAGCTATTAAATAATGCAAACACCAATAATCCGGTGATAAGCTTTCTATAATTTGAAGGGGCTTCCTTCCAATAATTAATAAATGAAAAAAATGATACCTTATTGATATTTTCTTTTGGAATTACTTCTTGTTGTTTTAAGAAAAAAGTAGCTGCAATTGCCAATAATCCCGGTATAAATGCTATAATAAAAAGTGTCTTGTAATCTTCGTGATGATAGTATAGGTACAGCAGTGCAAACACGGGTCCAAGCACGGCTCCCAATGTATCCATTGAGCGATGAAATCCAAATACTTTACCTTTTGTTTGTGGAGTAGCCTCACCTGATAATATAGCATCTCTTGCACCAGTTCTTATCCCTTTTCCAAGTCTGTCTATAGTACGGGCAAACAATACCCAAAGTGGTTGAATAAGCAGCCCGATTATTGGTTTCGAAATAGCACTCAATGAATAACCAAAACGAACAAAAGGAACCCGCCTTCCAGTTGCATCTGATAATTTACCAAAGTACCCTTTGCTAAAGCCTGCGGTTGCCTCAGCTATTCCTTCAATGATACCGATGAGTAAAACAGAATACCCGATGCTTTTTAAATAAACAGGCATTATAGGATACAACATTTCACTGGCAGTGTCTGTAAAAAGGCTTACCAAAGACAATATCCAGACGGTACGGCTAATATTTTTCAAGGAAATTTCATTTTCAAGACTTTGAAACAATAAGAGGTATAGGCTTCCAATAAAAAGAACACTAAAATCAAAACTATTCTTCCTGTCTATTCCTTTAAATAATTATGCCTACCTTTTATTATGCCATTACCGGAACAGAAGACAATAGTTTCCGCTCTCCTATTTGCTGGCGCCACATGGCATAATACAATCCTTTCTCTTCAAGCAATTCTTTATGATTTCCTGTCTCTGCTACTTTGCCTCTTTCTAATACGAAAATCTTGTCTGCATGCATAATGGTACTTAGCCGGTGTGCAATTAAAATGGTAATTTGTTCTCTTTCACCAGAAATGTTTTTTATTGTATTGGTAATAGCTTCTTCAGTAATACTGTCCAGCGAAGAAGTCGCTTCATCAAATATCAATAAATGAGGATGACGCAGTAAAGAACGAGCAATGGATAGCCGCTGCTTTTCACCACCGCTTAACTTTAATCCCCCTTCTCCAATTACAGAATCAAGACCGTTCTCTGCCTTCTCCAAAATATAAGAGCAGCTTGCCTTTTTCAATACATCCCATAGCTGATCGTCAGTGGCACCGGGACTCACAAATACCAGATTTTCTCTTATCGTACCTGCAAACAATTGTGTGTCTTGTGTAACAAATCCAATCTGTCCCCGAAGCTCATCAAAATCAATATCGTTGCTGTTTACTCCGTTGTAACATATCTGCCCTTCTTGTGGGCGATAAAGACCAACCAACAGTTTTACCAATGTACTTTTTCCAGAACCTGATGGTCCAACAAATGCAATGGTTTCTCCTTTTTTTACATCAAAGTTGATATCGTCCAATGCTTTGAACTGTGCAGTACGATGCATAAAGCTGATACTTTTAAACTCAAGCTCATTAATGCCTCCAACTACTGTAGGTTGAGCAGGTTTTGGCTCAACAGGCTTCACCATTAACTCATGAAAATTATTGATAGATGCCTGTGCTTCTCTATAACTGATAATGATACTTCCAATCTCTTGCAAAGGGCCAAAAATATAGAAACTGTAAAACTGAAGTGCAATGAGTTGCCCAGTAGATAATATGTCTTTATAAATGAGCCACACCAATGTAAAAGTGATGACCTGCCTCAAAAAATTAACAAGCGTCCCCTGAATAAAACTCAGCGTTCTGATGCTTTTTACTTTCCTCAATTCCAATCCCAATATTTTATAGGTATTTACGTTTAACCGCTTTACTTCTTGCTCAGTAAGTCCAAGGCTTTTTACCAATTCAATGTTGCGAAGACTTTCTGTAGTTGTACCTGCCAGCGTGGTAGTTTCCTTCACTATTTTCTTCTGAATCACCTTAATTTTTTTACTCAAAAGGTTGGTAACTACTCCAAGTATCAATACAGTACCCATGTACACCGGCATGATACTCCAATGCAGGCTGGAAGCATAAATGGAGATAAATACAACACTTACAAGCAACATAAATACTACAGTAATCAGATACCCGATAAACTTCTCGGTATCTGCACGCACTTTGCTAAGAATTGATAATGTCTCTCCACTTCTTTGGTCTTCAAAATCCTGATAAGGAAGCCGCATACTATGACGCAGACCATCAGTAAAAATTTTTGCTCCAAACTTCTGAATGACGACGTTGACAACATAATCCTGAAAAGCCTTTGCAATACGGCTAACCATGGCTGTACCAACCAACAATCCCAAAATGCCCATAACACCCCAAATAAACTGGCTTTGGGTACGAGCAATTGTTTTGGCCGCGTCTTCATGAAAGGGGTGACTTGCAAAGCGGTCAATTAATCGTCCGATCAGCATTGGATCAAACATAGAAAAAACCTGGTTAATGGTGGCTAGAAATAATCCCAGCGCTATCATCCATTTATATGGCTTGAGGTATTGAAATAATAGTTTCATAATCCGCAAAAGTGAGATAAATTATTAATTGAAAGCAATATTTCGGAAACTCCTTATATCAAAAAGCCTAAATAACCGCTGAACACTACTTGACATTTCCCCCGCTAACATTACTTAATTCTTAAAATATTTCCTTAATTATCAGTAGCAATATGATACTAAAATATTCAAATCAACATTATGGCATTTCTTTAAGAAATAGCTAAGTAATTTCAATTTATGAAAAGGATTGTACTCATTGGTTTAATAATAGCTAGTATCCATTTAGGAAAAAGCTATGCATGTTCCACTTTTTTTCTGGAGAAAAATGGACAAATGGTATTTGGTAAAAATTATGACTGGATGACTGGTACTGGAATGATTAATACCAACCTTAGGGGATTAAATAAATCATCATTGCCTATAAATGGAGGCGCAATTATAAAATGGAAATCTAAATATGGCAGTACCACCTTTAACCAATTTGGCAAGGAATTTCCAAATGGTGGCATGAATGAAAAAGGGCTAGTAATAGAGTTGATGTGGCTAAGCGATAGCGAATTTCCTGACAAGGATAAAAGGCCGGGCCTTTCAGTACTTCAATGGATACAGTACCAGCTAGACAATTGCAGTAGTGTGGAAGACGTGATTGCCTCAGACAAAATAGTACGCATTGTTTCGCTCGGTGCACCCCAACATTATCTTGTTGCCGATGCCAAAGGAGCTGTAGCAACCATCGAATTTATTAATGGTAAAATGGTGGTTCATCGTTCTTCAACACTTCCTTTCCCTGCACTTACCAACAATACATACGAATCTTCGCTCTATTCATTGAAAAGCAATACTTCAAAAAAAAACAATTCATTAGAGCGGTTTTCAAACGTTTGCAAAATGTGGCAGCAGTACAAACAAACCAATATTGAAAAACCAATCGTAGCCTATGCCTTTGATATGCTAAAAAAAGCTTCGCAAAAAGATTTTACCCAATGGAGTATTGTGTACGATATCACCAATAAAACGATCTATTTCAAGACAGCTTCAAACCCTCTGCAGCGGTCCATAGCAATTGGCTCATTTAAATATGAACCAACAACAGTTCCTCTTGCCTACAGTCTTAATGATAAAAGCGCTGGAGTAATTAATCATAAATTTATTGCCTATACTGATCAACAAAACAGGAGTAGTTTATTCAGCGCATTTAAAGAAAGTGCAGAACGAATTAGTGTACAAATAGGTTTACAAAAAGCTATTGCTGATTTTGCGAATTCTATAAAGCAACTTAAAATGTAATATTGGAATAATTTAAACCAACTATTAACCCGGTTAAATAATACTACTTGATGAGATGAATTGTAACAGATGGTGCTGCCTTTTTCTCATCTCCATACATTAGATCATCAAAAACGATCTTAACGCCAGGCTTTAGCTTAGGTATCAACTTTTGCTTCATATCTAAATTAAAGGAGCCTAATAACTTTTCAGACAAAACAATATCACCACCTGCGGTAAAAAAATATATTTGGCCATTCACCAATTTCAAATTTGGTTCGCAATTGTCAAATGCGTCTAAATTAGAAATAATAAGTTTTAATGCTTCTTTTACAGTTATTGTGGTGTCACCTTTAAAGCCCTGCATCAAAGGATCCGTACAATCTTGTGTGTATCCTGCTGTTGAAATAAAAAAAGTTATTGTTACCAATAAAAAATATTTCATATTTTATTTTGAGCAAAGATATATGACCATTTTATAGTAGAAAGGCGACTAGTTATTAACACATCTTCATAAGTATGGTGATATTCCTCAACCGTTGTTCCCGAATTAGTACAGAATTTTTGACCTTCAACAATCTTCGCACATATTCAATAATCCTTTCGTTTCCTTTACGAAGTCTTGTTTATCTTTACAGCCAATTCTAAAAAACTGATATGCTGAAAGTTGGAGTATTTGGAGCCGGACACCTTGGAAAGTTTCACTTAAACAATTGGAAAGAAATAGAAGGCGTGAAATTGGTAGGTTTTTATGATCCATCAGAACAAACGGCGAAAGACGTGGTTAAAAAATACGGTATTAAGCGATATTCCGATGTAGATAAATTAATAGATGCATGTGATGCCATAGACGTAGTAGCACCTACTAACCACCACTTTTATCTGTGCGAAAAAGCTATTCGCAAGGGCAAACATGTGTTTGTAGAAAAGCCTTTGGCTAATACAATAGAAGAAGGAAGATTGTTGGTAGATATGGCCCGAGAGGCTAACATTAAAATGCAGGTAGGGCATGTTGAGCGATTTAATCCTGCATTTCTGGCTATCAAAAACATGGCGCTAAATCCCATGTTCATAGAAGTGCATAGACTAGCACAATTCAATCCAAGAGGAACGGAAGTCAGCGTTATTCTTGATTTAATGATTCATGATATAGATATCATTTTAAACCTTGTGGACAGCGATGTAAAAAACATTTCGGCCAGCGGAGTTGCTGTGTTGACGGATACACCGGACATTGCAAACGTTAGAATGGAATTCAACAATGGATGTGTGGCTAACCTAACAAGCAGCCGCATTAGTATGAGGAAAATGCGAAAGATGCGCCTGTTCCAAAAAGACAGCTATATAGCTTTGGATTTTTTGGAAAAGAAAACAGAGATCATCAAATTGAAACAACCGGAAGATAAAGATGTTTTTTCTTTTGACATTGCTACGCCGAATGGCCCTAAAACAATAGCTGTTGCCAATCCACCCGTCGAAGATGTAAACGCTATCAAACTTGAATTGGAAGCATTTAGAGATTCTATTATTAATAATACTCCAACTGTAGTAAGTGAATTAGATGGCTTTCTTGCAATGGAAGTAGCCCATCAGATTTTAAACAAGATCAGTAGGAACAAAGTATTGGCATAACCATTCTGCTGAATGAAAATTTTCAAGCCGCTAAAAATTTATTGGTACATCATCAGCGATATCATTGCTTCTACTTTGGCATGGTGGCTTTTTACCTGGTACAGAAGAAACACGTTACATGAAGTTCATACCGGCTTATTACAAATGCCTTTTGACCCCTTCTTTCGCTCTTCAGTAATCGCTATCCCTATAATATGGATGAGCTTTTTTCTGCTGGCGGGATTTTACAAACCGACATTGTACCAACGATCCCGATTAAATGAATTTACGTTCACTTTCATTGTGACCCTGGCAGGCTGTATTTTAATTTTTTTCAGCATTATCCTAAATGATAAAGCACCTAATTACACCTATTTTTATGCCGCCTTTTTAATTTTCTTTTTACTACAATGGGTTCTTACTTTTACCGGAAGGTTTTTCATTCTTGCAAAAATAAAATCCGACCTAACCAACGGCAGGATGAAAATAAATACACTAATAATTGGTAACTCAAATAATGCCATAAAAGTGTACAAAGAAGTACAGCATAACTTTCGCAGCCTTGGCTATCACTTTAATGGGTTTCTCAAAACAGGGCATTCGCAAAACAATGGCTTGAGCAAAATGTTGCCATTACTTGGCACCATCACTGAATTAGAAACCATTATAAAAATTTATGAAATCAAGCAAGTCATTATTTCACTAGAATCAGAAGAAAGCCATTTGACTGAAGCACTCTTAAGCAGGTTGAGCGAAATTGATGTTGACATCAAACTTCACCCAAATACTTTAGATATTCTATCAGGGTCGGTAAAAACCAACAATGTTTTAGGCCCACTACTCATTGATATCAACCTATCGCTTTTACCTGCATGGCAACAAAATGTAAAAAGATTGATAGATATCATCGCATCCCTTGCTTCATTCATTTCCCTAAGTCCATTACTACTAATAATAGCATTACGCACAAAACTTACTTCGGATGGATCTATACTTTATGTACAAGAACGAATAGGTTATAAAGGAAAACCATTTACCATTTATAAATTCCGAAGCATGTACGCCAATGCAGAAGAAAATGGACCTGCACTTTCTGCTGATAATGATAACAGGATTACACCATGGGGCAGTTTTATGCGCAAATGGCGATTAGACGAACTCCCACAGCTATACAATATTTTTATTGGGGAAATGAGTTTGGTAGGGCCAAGACCTGAACGCCAATATTTTATTGATCAGATCGTAGCCGTCAATTCTTATTATAAATACTTACTGAAAGTAAAACCAGGGCTCACTTCTTGGGGCATGGTACAATTTGGATATGCATCATCAGTAGATGAAATGGTTGTTAGAATGAAATACGATCTTGTGTATATAGAAAATATTTCTCTTTTGCTTGATTTTAAAATTATGATCCATACATTACAAATCATTTTTTTAGGTAAGGGGAAATAGGTCGTTTATTTTTGTGGTCTACATTGTAAAGTCAAAGTATTTAACTAAATATAAAACCCAGACAAAGTGAAAAAGTTGCTGCTTCCGATTGTTTCATTCTTTACATTATCCTTGCATGCACAACAGTATTGGCAACAAGAAGTAAATTTCAATATTTCAGTTTCGTTGAACGATAAAGAACATTCACTTGACGCTTTTGAAACCATTGAATACATTAATAATTCTCCTGACACACTAAAGTATATTTGGTTTCATTTATGGCCAAATGCTTATAAAAATGACAAGACAGCATTAAGCGAACAATTGCTAAAACTCAATCGGACTGAATTTTATTTTTCCAAACCTTTAGATAAAGGGTATATCAATCAACTCGATTTCAAAGCCGATGGTATTGGTGCTAAAATTCAACCAGATTCTTCCAATATTGATATTATTACCGTTATTCTTCCAAAACCATTGCCACCAGGAAAACGGACAATCATTAGCACACCATTTAAGGTAAAATTGCCTTACAACTTTTCCAGGGGCGGACATGTTGGAAATGATTATCAAATAACTCAATGGTTTCCCAAACCGGCAGTATATGACAGTAAAGGCTGGCATCCCATGCCCTATCTTGACCAAGGTGAATACTACAGCGAATTTGGAACTTATGATGTACAAATCACGCTTCCGTCAAGTTATATAGTTGCGGCCACAGGTGTATTGCAAGATTCTACTACCATACGTGAACTGAAACAGAACGGCAAACACGTTGCCGCAGGCCCATCAAAAACCTGGCACTATAAGCAAGACAACATTCATGATTTTGCATGGTTTGCAAGCAACGATTTTATTGTAAAATATGATACGGTATTATTGGCATCAAAAAAAGTAGTGGACCTTTTTTCCTTCTATAAAAAAGGGAATAAGGCCTGGAATAATAGTATTGCGTATGCCAAAGACGGAATAAAAAAATACAGTAATTGGCTAGGAGATTATCCTTATAGTACAGCCAGTATTGTATTAGGTCCATTAAACGAAGCTGCAGGTGGAATGGAATATCCTACAATTACACTCATCACTACCGAAAATGAAGGGCAAGACTTAGATGCCACAATAACTCACGAATTGGGGCACAACTGGTTTTACGGTGCATTGGCAACCAACGAAAGAACGCATCCATGGATGGATGAAGGGATGAATACGTTTTACACAGATAAATATGAAAAAGAAAAGTATGGCTCAGATAGTACCAATAACAAAAACCCCTTCGCTAAAAAATTTCCTGCCGATGAATATCAAATGCTGCTTTCTACCGCAACCAAAATGTCCATAGATCAGCCCATCGAAACTTCTTCTTCAGAATTTTCTGAAGACAACTACGGATTGATAGCTTATGTAAAAGCCAGTAATTGGATGAAAAATTTGCAAGAGAAAATGGGTGAATACCAGTTCAACAAAGCAATGCAAGCATACTATTCAACATGGAAATTCAAACACCCTTCTCCCCAAGATTTTAAATTATCAGTGGAGAACAGTTATGGCCAAGACATGAAAGATCAGTTTGAATTGCTTCACAAAACCGGGCCGCTAACAACAGATAAGAAGAAAGTACTTAAACCCTCTTTTCTTTTCAACCTTCAAAATACGGATCAAACTAATTATATCAACATAACTCCTGCAGTAGGATATAACCGGTACGACAAAATGATGTTGGGTGGTTTCATACACAATTACAAATTACCGCTTAACAATTTTCAATTCATAGCAGGCGGATTGTATTCTGGTCGTGCTAAAACATTACATCCATTTGGCCACGCATCTTTTAATGTCTACAAGAAAAAATACCAAATAAGCACTTCACTTAGTTATGCTTCTTTTTCTCAAAATGATTTTGTTGTAGATGATAACACTACACTAATACTAGGTGTAAAAAGAATAGTGCCCTCTATAAAAATTACTTTCTTAGACAAGGACCCAACATCATCTCGCCAAGTTTCTTTGCAATGGAAAACATTCTTTCTTAACGAAGGAACGTTGGATTTTAATACAATAACAACCCCTACAGACACATTTGATGTAGTAAATGTGGTTAATTTAAAATCGACCATCAACAGACTTTCTTTGGGCGTATGTGATAACAGAAAACTATTTCCTTATAGCCTCGATGTAACCATTGACCAGGGAAAAGAATTTTTGAGAACAGGAATTACCGGAAAAACATTTTTCAATTATGCTGATGGAAAATCAGGATTGAGTGCAAGGTTTTTTGCAGGAAAATTTTTCTATCTGAAGACTAAAACTTTCATTACTCAATACAACAACGACAGGTACTTACTCAATTTGAGTGCGCCAAAAGGCTACGAAGATTATACATACAGTGATTATTTCATCGGACGCAATGAATTTGAAGGCTGGCAAAGCCAACAGATCATGGAAAGAGATGGTTACTTTAAAGTAAATACAGAATTACTTGGCAATAAAGTAGGCAAAACGGATGATTGGCTCATGGCTTTTAACTTTAGTTCAGACATTCCACAACGCCTAAATCCGCTAAGTGTGCTACATATACCGCTGAAGATTTTTGTAGATTTGGGAACCTATGCCGAGGCTTGGCAGGAAGATGCAGGTGGTGGCAAATTTGTATATGATGCAGGTCTTCAGGTTTCCCTTTTTTCATCCACATTAAACATCTATGTGCCGCTATTGTATAGCAAAGTTTACCGTGACTATTACAAATCTACCATATCTGAAAACAGGTTTATGAAAAGCATTTCATTCAACATAAATATCAACAGATTCAGTTCTAAAGAAGCTTTAAAAAAGCTGCTGCTATAGATCGGAAAATGTAAATAGGAAACCTTTTAGAGATTTTCGTATTTACTTAAAATAGCACTAGCATTAAAAAATTAGTAATTCTATCTATAGCCGCCCTTCACATTAGAAAACCGGCATTTGACTAATCATCACTTTGGTAATAATTAGTGCTTAGATAACCCCAATAAAAAAAGCCACCCAATTTGGGCAGCTTCAAATATGATAGCATAGAGGATCTTACTTACTACTAAGAAAATCTTTTACTTTGTCTTTGTGAATGATTGCTTCTTTAAAAGTGTATGCGCCAGTTTTTGGACTGCGTACAGCTTTAATTACTTTACTCCAGTTTTTAGCTTCTGCGGCCGCTTTCTGGTCTTTGGTTTTGATCGCCGTTTTTGCTGCTTTTGCCATGATTGCTCAATTTATTAAGTTACCGAATAATTACTATCGGATACTTATTTTATTTAATTTCTTTGTGTACAGTTACTTTTTTCATGATTGGATTGAGTTTTTTTAACTCAAGACGCTCAGGGGTATTCTTTTTGTTTTTTTCGGTTATATACCTACTTGTTCCTGGTAAACCGCTGTTTTTGTGTTCAGTACACTCCATGATCACCTGAACCCTGTTACCTTTCTTTGCCATTGTATAACAATTTTAAAATTCGATCGATTAGATTTTGTTTCCCGCAGCTCTCATTTCTTTCACTACGTTTGCTAGTCCATTTTTATTTATAGTACGAAGAGCTTCTGACGAAACTTTCATAGTAATCCAGCGGTCTTCTTCTACAAAATAGAAACGCTTCGTGTGAAGATTTGGTAAAAATCTACGCTTCGTCTTTATATTAGAGTGAGAAACTTTATTACCGCTAATTGGCCTCTTACCTGTTACCTGACATACTCTTGCCATGATTGTTTTTTTTTCGGACGGCAAAGTTCGTAAAATCTATCGAAATACCAAAACAAATTATTGTTTTTTTAGTAAATCAATAAAACATCTAAAATAAATGGCTTTCATTAAGCACAAACTTAATAGATTTCCTAATTCTAAAACTTCAGGATTAATGGCTATTTTTGCAACTCATATGAAAACAATCTCCTTTTTAGACTTTAATTTAGATTTTTTGGACCACCCCTGTCTTCCTTAATTTTTCTTGGAACTTTTTCTATTCATTATTAAACTTATTTTATGATTTCAAATATTAGCAGTGTAAACACTGCAAAATTTCTTGATCTGGAAGACAAATATGGTGCACACAACTACCATCCTCTACCCGTAGTGTTGGAAAGAGGCGAAGGTGTTTTTCTCTGGGATGTGGACGGTAAAAAATATTTCGACTTCCTTAGTGGGTATTCAGCTATAAATCAAGGACATTGTCACCCTAAAATAATTGCTGTCCTTGTAGATCAGGCGCAGAAACTTACCCTTACCAGCCGGGCTTTTTATAATAATATTTTAGGTGAATATGCTAAGTATATCACCGAATATTTTGGCTATGACAAGGTCCTCCCTATGAATACAGGAGTAGAAGGTGGCGAAACAGCTATTAAACTGGCGAGGCGTTGGGGCTACGTGAAAAAGAATATTCCCGATAACCAAGCGAAGATTGTTTTTGCTCAGGATAATTTTTGGGGACGTACACTTGCCGCTATTTCATCTTCTACAGACCCAAGCAGCTATCATAATTTCGGTCCTTTTATGCCTGGGTTTGAATTGGTTCCTTACAACGACCTGGTAGCATTGGAAAAAGCATTTCAGGATACCAATGTAGCAGCATTTATGGTTGAGCCAATTCAAGGCGAAGCCGGTGTAGTATTGCCCGATGAAGGCTATCTAAAAGGTGTAAGAGACTTATGCACAGAATATAATGTATTGTTTATAGCAGATGAAATACAAACCGGACTTTGCCGCACAGGCAAAATGCTTGCTTGTGACCACGAAAATGTACGACCGGATATCCTGATTTTAGGTAAAGCATTAAGTGGTGGCGTATTACCCGTATCCGCTGTATTGGCAGATGATGATATCATGCTAAACCTAAAGCCGGGTGAACATGGTTCAACCTATGGTGGAAACCCTTTGGCTTGTAAAGTAGCTATGGCTGCATTAGAGGTTTTAAAAGACGAAAAAATGGCAGAGAATGCTGAGGAAATGGGCAAATTGTTAAGAAAAGAGCTAACTGACCTTCAATCTCCGCTGATCTCTGTCGTTCGTGGCAAAGGATTGTTAAACGCCATTGTTATCAATCATTCTGACCCAAATGCTGCATGGACTTTTTGCCTTGAACTAATGAGCAATGGGCTATTGGCAAAACCAACACATGGCGACAAAATAAGGTTTGCTCCACCATTGGTCATAAGCAGTGAACAAATACTTGAGTGCGTAGCCATCATTAAAAAATCATTGGAAGTTTTACATTAAAACAAAAAGAGCAGGTTGCAGAACCTGCTCTTTTATTATCTTCAAATTATGCAACCCGCCCACCACCATCACCATGAAGAACATTCTGAAAGCTCAGACCTTATAAGAGATATTGTAATTGGGATGAGTGATGGACTAACAGTACCTTTTGCCTTGGCAGCGGGGTTGAGCGGAGTAGTGACGGTAGATGCAACCCATTTAGTTGTTATAGCCGGCATTGCAGAAATAGCGGCCGGGTCAATTGCTATGGGACTTGGCGGATACCTTGCTGGGCAAACAGAAGTAGATCATTACAACGCTGAACTGCGCCGAGAATATGATGAAGTAGAAAGATTACCAGAGCGTGAAAAAGAAGAAGTAAGGGTATTTTTTGAAGAACTCGGACTAAGTGAAGCTGTGCAAAAGCAGGCTGTAGAAGAGCTAACAAAAGACAAGGACCGATGGGTTGGTTTTATGATGAAACATGAATTAGGCCTGGATAAACCCGATGAAAAAAGAGCCCGAAAAAGTGCTTTTAATATTGGCTTTTCCTATGTTGTGGGAGGATTGGTTCCGCTTCTACCCTATTTCTATGTTGAAACCACTTATGAAGGCTTAAAAATTTCAACAATCGTAACATTGATTTGCTTGTTTGTATTCGGCTATTTCAAAAGCAAAATGACTGGCATTTCGCCTATAGCGGGGGCCATAAAGGTGATGTTGATTGGTGCTACAGCAGCAGCAGCAGCTTTCGGTATTGCCCGCCTGATTGAGGGCATGTAATACGCCTTACTGCTTTACTATTTTACGGGTAATCATCATTCCTTTATCTGATATTATCCTGAGAAAATAATTTCCTGGAGTTAACCCTTTAATGTTATAAACAATGTTCTGCTGACCATATAACAATTGGACTTTCTTGATTGCTACAATTTTACCTGCAAGGTCTGTTATCCTTATCGTAGTTGTTTGTGACCGGTCTGAAATCAATGAAACATTGACAAAACTTTTTGCAGGATTTGGATAAATAGAAGCTATAACAAAAGAGCCAAAATTTTCTCCTCTAATTAATACAACATTAGACAAAGTAAATCGTCCATCCTTATCTATCTGTTTCAACCTATAATAGCTATTTCCTAATAAATTCTCATCAATAAACTGATAGGCAATTTTTGAAGTGCTGTTCCCTAGCACTGCTTTCGAATATTGAAATCCGATAGATCTAAAATTCACCCCATCATCAGATTTTTGCACTTCAAAACCTACGTTATTTATTTCGTTTGCTGTTTGCCACTTAAGTGAATTACCTATTCTGATTTTTTCGCCTCTAAAATCCAATAGTGCAACAGGCAAAATGGCCCCACCACTAGCAAAAACAGAAAAGCTACCTTCTGTTCCTGACCCATAGTAATCATACACTCTAAAGTAATAGGTCTGTCCTGCGCTTGCCCCCACAATCGTTATTGTTTCGGTTTCGCCTTCAAAACCATTATCGGAGCAAGACACTTTTACCAATGCACCACAGTTGCCTGAATACATGACGACGACAGCATCTACGCTTGTATCGGGGAGAACTGTTACCGTTACATCCCCCGCCTGTGTAGTTGTAAACGAGTACCAAACATCATCATTAGCATCTCCTGCATAACCCCCACAAGTATCTGCTGCAAAGCTTTCAGAAGCACCTATGGTTGTCCCTTGTGCTGTAACACCGTTTGACAAGGCAACTGCACCCCCGCAATTATCATTAGCCGGCGGAGGTGGCTGGTTAAGCGTAGTAAAAGTGTTAACGGTACATCCAACTGCTGATCCCAGCAAATTAATAGGCTTTACCGTCCAATAATAGGTTGTACCATATGATAGCCCAGTAATGAGTACAGATGTATCTTGGGTTGTTCCAAACGAGTCAGGCGGATTGCTTGTTCCGAGGAACAAAACATAATTACTTATTCCGGCAACTGTATTCCAGCTAAAAGGCAAATTCTTTATTGCAGCTCCGGCAGTATTGTTTGCTGGCAATAATAAATTGTTACATGAAGGAACTGCAACTGGTAAAACTTCAATTTTAATATCATCTACAGTAATTGCGAAATTATCAGCATCAGAATAACAATTGAACCCAACATGAAATGTTCCAGTTGTGGCAGGGGAAAATATAGCTACACCCTGCTGAAAGGAAGTATTGGTTAAGGAATCTCCTCCATTATTGTTCCAGATTACAGTAGTTTGGGCAGCAATTGTATTGCCGTTTCCAAATGTCACTTTCATTTTTTCTGGATAAAAATTATCCTCTACTTTATAGAAAAACGTAACTGCATAATTTACTCCCGCAGTAAGTGTTAATGGTGGCGTAATGGACCAAGAATTGGCATTCAAAGCCGGATCGTATTCGTAAACCATTGATCCGGAGCCAGAATAGGATGAATATGGTCCAAAAGTCAAATTTGTACTAGTATTGAGTGACCAACCGGAACCTGCACCATTTACATTAATATTAGTCCAACCAGAAGCAGGAAAAATACCGGAGTCGAAATGTTCGGTCAATAATGTTTGAGAAAAAGAAATGTTATCAAAAAAAATAAAAAAAATAAAAAAACGAAAAAGCATTTTACCATAGAGTTTATGTATAAAAATAAACAAAAAAATAACTTTGCGATATTAATTCTTAATCTACAAAACAATCAAATTAAAAATAATAATTATTTTAAAAAATACCCTGACCTTCTAAAATATGAGAAAGTACATTGCGATTTTTTGCAAAAAAAACAGTTTGATAAAAAAGAACTTGTAAATTTATACAAAATAGTTGCCAAAAATCCTATTTTTGAATTTAATAACTCATTCTCAAAATCTTAGATTATGTACAAAAAAATTTTACACAAATTTCTAGCTCTGTTAATTTCCGGTGTAGCATTAACATCAACTTCACTTGTTGCTCAGACAGTTGAGATAGCCAGCTATCCTGGAACTTCCGGTAACATTGTAACTGGATCATCGAACTATCACATTAGCGAATCAATATTTTTAGCTAGTGAAATTGGCACTTCAAATTTCACGACTACAGGAACTGCAATAGATAGACTAGAGTTTAACACCCTTACAGTTGGGGCTCCAACCAGCTTTAGTAATTATAAAGTTTATATGCAGGAAGTTCCGTCAACAATATCCACATTTGTTACCGGTACCTACTCTACAACAGGTTACACCCTTGTTTATTCTGGTAGTATTGATTTTCCTGCAACTGGATGGTCTGGCATAAATCTAAGTACACCATTTACCAGGCTTTCTGGCACCAGTAACTTACAAGTACTTATAGAGAGGCTGGATGGCGTTGCCCACACAGGATATTTATTTGCATCAGCGAGAGGTAATAAAAGTGGTGTAGCCGGAGATTCTGCTTTAAGCACTACAAGACGTTATAATCTTACTACAGCTCCTGTTCAACCACAATCACTTACTGTTAGTACATTTAGGCTTGCAATCAGATTTATTCACCGATCTTCAAACGACGCAGCCCTTACAGGGTTGACACTGCCAACTTTTGCTTCATGCAGAACACAATTGGATCTTCCAGTTGTCATTACAAATGCAGGAACTGCTCCGCTTGGTATTGGTGCTGCTTCGGTATCCCTTACTTTATCCGGAGCAAATTCTTATACAGGAACCCAAACAAATACGACTCAAATAGATGGTGGTTTTACCGGAACGGTAAATTTTGGCCCACTAAATATCCCTAATCCAGGAATTACAAATATCGTTGCTATAGTTTCTGTTTTAGGTGATGGCAATCAGGCAAATGATACCATTAGAGGAAGTTTCACCAATCTAAACACAATCACAAACTATCCTGCTGTCGAGGATGTAGATGACACCTTGCCTTTATTTGCCAATATTAGAACATTAGTCGGTGCAAGAAATTTATGGGGACTTTCAGCAGGATATAGTAATCCTGACATGGTTGCTGCATTACTTGACTCATTAAAGCCACAAAACGGAGATGGATTCTTTTTATTCGATGCATGGAGTGGAACTTCTTCTGTTGGGTTTAGAGGAATTGTACACTCAAGATGTTTGAGCTTACCCCCAACCACAGCTGGTTTTGAATACGATATTAATTTCTGGATGAGCCATGATACCCTTTATAGCACATCCTTAGATAGTATTTACCTAGTCTTATCTTTGGATAAGGGGGCTACTTGGACAAGATTGCAAGGGTACCAAAGATATAGTGCGCTTTTTGTACAACCAGGATGGAAGAAAGAAAACGTTTCATTGGCTGCTTATGCTGGTCAAACCATTATGCTTGGATTTGAAGGAGTTAGTGACTACGGAAATGTAATTGGTATAGACAATATTACTATTAGGGCGAACGATCCTTTACCTGTAAACCTTGTGAACTTTACAGGTATAAAATCTGACAATAATAATGTACTTTCATGGACTACGCTTACTGAAAACAACAATGCAGGTTTCGAACTTCAGCGCAGTGCAGATGGTTTTAATTTCTCCAAACTTGGATTTGTAGAAAGCAAATCAAGGAGCGGGAATAGCACCAATGAATTAACTTATGGATTTACGGACAACAACACCTTTGCTTCAGGCAACTACTACCGTTTGAAACAATTAGACAAAGATGGCAGAAGTAGCTTGAGTAATGTTGTGTACATCAAAGGTTCTAAAGCAACTTCTATCAGGATCACTTCTGTATATCCAAATCCGGTAATCAACAAATTAAACCTTACAGTTGCGGCTCCTTCTACAGAAAGAGTTACTGTTATGATTACTGATGTAACCGGTAAATTGATTATGCAGACAACCAACCAATTAAAAGAAGGTGACAATAATCTTCAACTGAATGTTGAAGGCCTTGCAAAAGGAGTTTACTCTTTGAAAGTTAATTGTCTCAATGGTTGCAGCAGCAACATCTTGAAATTTGTAAAATAAAAGACTGTCTTTAGATTATTCTTAAAGACATAAATAAGAAAAGGTTGCCTCAATAAAATGAGGCAACCTTTTTCTATTTAACCCATACGTCACCTTGAATGAAATTCAAATTTTTAAAGGTCGATAAATATTGCTTGTTTTGATAAGCAAAATTGATATTCCTAATTATTACGAAAGTGTTGACACAATGTAAGCCTTCCACCAAGTGCATCTTGTATTCCCTGTTCACCGGTCATTACTTTGCTAATAAAAACATATGCATAGAGATGAGACTGTCCGGGAACAAATGTTTAGCCTGATAACATCGTGGCAGCAAAGCGGACTTTCTCAAAAGGCTTATTGTGAACATCATGGTATCGGCTACCATGTATTTCATTACTGGTACAAATGTTTTCGCGATTTTCAATCAGTCGAGTAAGCAAGGGCATTTCAGCCCAAGCTTCTCACAGAACCGTACTTGAGCCTCTCAACTCATACGGCTCTTGTTATC
>JANMZN010000512.1:0-14886 GCA_031383285.1 Segetibacter sp. | reverse complement strand
ATTCCACAACTTAATGAATTTGAAATAGCCATCTTTCCCGATCAGGCAAAGTACATAAGAGTTTTTACCCCTACTAATCAATTTGTAAAAGCAAATTATACGCAGTTTAATTACAGCATCTCGTTGAACCCAAAATCTGTAGTTGGCAAATGGAAAAGGAAAAAATCCGGTGACTTTATTGGTCGAATAAATCTGCAAACTTCATTGCAAATAGCAAAGAAAGAACTTGCAAATAAAGATATAGCATTGAACCCATTTAAAGGTGCTTTTAGCGACACCTCTCTGATTACTTTATCAAGCGTTTTTGCAAACACCCTTTCGTTCAATCGGTTTAGTGCTAAGTGGGGATTTGATATCAGCAATATCACCAACAGTAATAAGACTTTGCTAACCTACGGTTTTGAGAGCCGAAAGGTAAATGAATGGACTTTGAGGGGAAGAGTAAATCCTGCAAAGCAAATTACTTTTGAATGGGTGCAGCGATTAGGCAAAAATATTTTATCGACCCCGACATTTGCAAATAGAAATTATGACATTAGCATTATCAATACAGAGCCTCGGTTAACATATACGGCAGGTACCAATTTCAGAATTGCAACCAGTTATCAGAATATACAAAAGAAAAATACTGTAGTTTTTGGCGGTGAAAAGTCAATTAATAATTCATTGAACATCGAATCGAAGTTCAATGCGGTAAACAACACCAGCTTATTTGGAAAATTCACTTATACCAATCTTGCATACGACGGTTTACCTAACTCTGCAGTTAGCTATATTATGCTAGATGCATTGCTGCCCGGCAAAAATCTTTTGTGGAATTTTGATCTGACTAAACGACTAGGCAACAATCTAGAACTTAGCTTTCAATACGAAGGTAGAAAGCCAGCAGAAACCAGAACAATCCATATTGGAAGAGCTTCTTTAAGAGCTATTCTTTAAATGAACACTCAGGATTGTATCAGGAAAATAGATCAATGAAAATCCCTCAATTCATTTATACTTTTTGAACACTTTCCAATTTTGAACAATAGAAAAATAGGCTTTGTCTATTCAATTTTTAGAATTAAATAATAGTGAACCATTTCTAACCAATTGTTAAAGGTTTTCATCAAAGTGCTTTCAAGTATTTTCTGGCTTGATCTTAGTCTTATACTAATGCAATTCACCTAATTTAAAAATTGATACCATGAAAAAAATACTACTCATTATCACTGTAGCTGCATTCTTTGCAGCGTGCAGTTCTCCTACCGAAAATTTACCATCGGCAGCATTAGGAGAATCCACATTACAGGACACTACAGGCTTAGCAGCTTTTCAGCAATGGAAAAATCAACAGCCTATTGTAGCTGAACAGTCGCAGGAAATTGAAAGCAACTTAATTCAAGCCTCTTCCCCTAAAACAAAAATTATCTATCGGGATAGACCAACTAGTAACACAGCGAAGCGAAAGAAAATTGAAGTTCCGGAAAGCAACCCTGAGCAAAGTATTGTTTCAGATAAACAAGAAACCTATGGTACACCTGCAGTTAAATCAAGAAAAGCAATTTCACGAGCAGGATCAGGAGTTGGAGGTGGTTCTGGAGAAAATGGCAATGAAGGGATTGGAACAAATGAGGAACCTTCGATAGTAAATGCTCCAGTAGAAAAGCTTCCTAAAAAAGAAGGATGGAGCAAAGCTGCAAAGGGCACAGCAATCGGCGCAGCCAGCGGTGCTGTATTAGGAGCTATTGTTAGCAAGAAAAAAGGAACAGGTGCTATTATTGGCGGAGCAATAGGTGCACTAGGTGGATACGTTATTGGAAGGTCAAAAGATAAGAATGATGGAAGATATTAAAAATGAAGAACCCGGAATGGAGATTAAAAAAGGCTACCTTTTTTGGGTAGCCTTTTTTTGTTCTTGGTTTTTAGTTCTTCAATAGGTAGTTATTTTAGAATGCAACCTGGTGCGTCTTTTCGCTAAATAGTGTCATGTAAATAATCTTAGCGTCCAACGTGATTGACCAATGATCCATATACCATAAATCATGTTCTGTGCGTTGTTGGCGCTGTTCTTCAGTGTCGGTTGGACCACGCCACCCATTCACCTGAGCCCATCCTGTAATGCCCGGCTTCAAATAGCTGCGTAGCATATAATGCCCAACTTCTTTTTGCATAAATTCGTTTAGGAAAACCCGATGAGGTCTTGGCCCAACTACACTCATATCACCCAGTAAAACATTAAGAAACTGAGGTAATTCATCAAGGCTGTACTTTCTAATTATTCTTCCAACTTTTGTTATTCTATCATCATCTTTTTTTGTAGATTGAGTGCCAGCATTATCATTCGCTGCCATACTCCTAAATTTAAATACTTTAAACTTTTTCCCGTTTCTGCCAACTCTAACTGGGCAATAAAAAACAGAACCCTTTGATCCCATTTTGATGGCCATTGCTAAACCAATAAATACAGGAGTAAGCGCAATCAAAGCGCAGGTTGAGAAAACAATATCAAATACTCTCTTAAATATAGCCAAGTATAGTTTGTCTAAGGATATTTCTCTAACGTTTACCACAGGCACTTCACCAACTTGTGACATGCTATAATGGTCGCCCAATATATTGTGGAAATCGGGTATTATTCTGGCTCTTGTACCATGATAATCGGCTTTATTAATAATTGTTTTTATTAAAACGGTCTGTTCCATTGGAATTGCAACAATAACTTCATCAATGTGCTGTTGTATGATAACTTCATCTAAATCTTCAAACTCGCCAATAACAAGATTTTTTACTTTTGAAAAGTGTGCATTATTCTCCAAAAATCCGACGATATGGTAGCCAAAATCCTGATTTGACTGGTAGTGATTATAAATATCAATTCCGGCTTTTCCCGCTCCAACAATGACCGCCTTTTTAATCAGGTTTTTATTTGTTCTAAGTTTACCAATCAATTTAAATAGAAGAAAATTTACCAGCAAGTTTGCCGCAGGAAAAAAGACAACAAAAGTTATCATGACTGCCTTAATATAGTTAGGTAAAGTAAAAATCATATAAAAAGTTGATACGCTTCCAATAAAAGCAAAGTGACTTTTTACATAATTAATAACCCTCAACCTAAAGCTATTGTGCAAGTGAAGTTGGTATACATTATTTAGTCTACTAAACATCACCCACATCAAACTCAAAGCGACCATGGTTAGTCCATCATACTTAAAATCAAAACTACCTTGATAAAAAGCAACAGCCCCTAGCAATGTTGCATTGAGCGCTATAAGATCACTAAGAAAATAAAGCAGTGACAATTCTTGATCGGTACGCTTCATAAAATCTGGTTTATAATTAGAATTGGATATCGAATTAGTCTATTCTCATTTTGGGAATTTTCCCATTTATATAATAATAAAACTTCATCCAATTAATAACTTAAAACGCTAGTATTTATTGTGTTAGTATCATAAAAAAATACAGCCGTAACTATTTTAGGGAGGAAAAAAGTAGGGGAAAGGGATAAAAAATAAAGTCCATCACGAATGCCATCTGGCAATGGAGAGGCGTTTATTATAGGGAGAAGGAGGATGGAATTATGTTAGGAAAGAAAAACAGCATGAAAAGTCAAGCATTCAGTATATAACTGAGATGGATAAAAACATATCCAAAAAGGTCAAAGGAATTCTCACAGAGATGATTACCAATTACAACTTATGACAATTGGTAAAGCGCAATAATTTTATCTGAAATTCGGAATTGCAAATTTTAAATGCGAATAATTGTTACCAGCATTCAAACAATCGAATTGCTTTTATGAAAGCCTAAAACTACTTCTTCAAAAGCGAAGCTTCCACTTTGCCTGCCATCTCCTGAATATTTTGTTTATTCATACAATTGAAGTGGCCAAAAGGGCATTTGGCATACCCAATCTTGCTACACGGACGGCACCACAATCGCTTTACTTCAAAGCGGTCATTTGCTACCATAGCGGTTCCATAATAAGGGGTCATACCAAAAGATGGTACAGTATTGCCCCAAATGCTGATGATAGGTTTTTTAAAAGCAGCGGCTATATGCATCAATCCAGTATCGTGCGTAACAATGATCCGTGCACGCCTCACAAGATCTGCGCTTTCATTTAATGAGAATTTTCCGCAGGAATTATAAATTTTCACTTTGTCAACTGCTGCCACCTCATCTCCTATTTCCCTGTCTTCAGGACCGCCCAATAAGACGATTGGATGGTTAATCTTTGAACAAAGTTCCTGCAACTTTCGTAGCGGTAATTTTTTGGTATTGTGTGCAGCACCGATTACAATACCAACATATCCTAAAGATTGCGCTGCTGGAATATCACCATCGGGTACGATGTCTTTATCATGAATAAAATAATCAAGCCCCTTCCCATCATTTATTACACCAAATGACTTTACTGTTTCCATGTATCGGTCAACAATGTGTACATCGGGCATTGCATTTATTTTAAGACCGGTGAGCAACCACTTTTTAATATTAAGCTTATTAAAAGAAAAGGAAGGTACCTTCTTCAATGCTTTTTTCACACGCAATGACCTCAGATTGTGGTGAAGATCTATCACACAATCAAACCCTTCTTTCTTAAGATCTTCAATAACTACTTCCAAATCATCATGCAAATAATGCACTTTGTCAATGTAAGTATTGTAATCGACAATTGACCGGTAATTGTATTTGGTGAGGTAATGAATTTCAGCATCAGGCACCTGTAACTTCAGGCATCTTAAAACAGGGGTTGTAAGCACCATATCGCCAATGGAAGAAAACCGGATGATCAAAAATTTCATCTAGCGAAGATAAGGTAATGTGAAAATTGGAAAAATAGAAAATAGAAAAGGAGGGAAATGGAAATCTATTCGAACGTCCATTATTTATCAACGGCTATTCTACATACATCAGGTCTTTATGGTAGGTTTCTTCAGTAAAATAAGCAGCAATCAAAGTGATGGTCATGACTATAGCACCAGTAAAGATGGCACTCTTAACAAGATTAAAACCCATACTTCCCTGAAAAAGGTTAACAAATAAAAGATTTATTAATGGCAATGATCCGCGAACCATATTGGGTATAGTGGTTGCAGCAGTGGCTCGTAGATTGGTGCCAAATTGTTCTGCGCCCATGGTTACAAAAATGGCCCAAAAACCAGTACTAAATCCCAACATGGCACAAAAAACATACATGCTGTTATCATTATTATTGAGGGGAGAAAAGTAAAAGATACCGGATATGATACACAGCCCGTAATATAGAAACAGCGCTTTCTTTCTACTTCCAAACCATTGGCTCACAAACCCAATTAAGATATCGCCAATGGCAATGGCTGCATATGCATACATAATTGACTTTCCTGAAACAATATTATTCGCTCCGTAAAATTCAGTAGCAAACCGGTTACTGTAATTAACCAATATTCCGATCACATACCATGTAGGCATCCCAATTAAAATAGCCAATAAGTACTTTCTAAATCGTGCAGCATTATTAAAGAACATCAAAAAGTTACCACGCGAAACCTTCTGATCTTTTACTTGGTTAAACATACCACTTTCAGCCACACGAATTCTTAAAATAAGCAACGCTACTCCAAGGCCTCCGCCTATTTTATAACACAACCTCCAATCTTGTGTTTGCGCATAAACAAAATAAGCAGCCACAGCACCAAACAATCCTACACCCGCCACAACAGACGTACCTATGCCTCTCTTATTTTTTGGCAACAACTCTGCTACTAATGTAATACCTGCCCCTAATTCCCCTGCAAGGCCTACGCCAGCTGCAAACCTTGCCCATGCATATTGATCTACTGAATCTACATATCCGGTAATAAAATTGGCAACTGAATATATGAGAATAGAACCAAACAACACACTTAGCCTGCCTTTTTTATCACCCATAATCCCCCACCCTATGCCACCAATGAGCAATCCAATCATTTGCCAGTTAATAATCTTTGTACTGGCTACAAGGACAGCAGTTTTATCAGAAAGGTTGACCCCAATACCTGCAAGGCTTGGTTCACGGACAATAGTAAACAACAACAGATCATAAATATCTACAAAATAGCCAAGGGCTGCAACCAAAACGGGTATAGAAAGAACGCTTTGGTTAGTCTGGTTTTTTATCATGATGCGTAAGGTCGTGCGTTAAGTCTTTAATGATCTCTTCGGTAGACTCTATAACCGGCACTTTTTTCTTTTGGATAAAAAGTTTGTACAAAACAGGGAGTGTCGTAATTAAAATGATGATGATTGCAATCGCTTCAATATGATCTTTCAAACTAAATCCAAATTGTTGTAAAACCCATCTTTGCAAATACAAACCGCCTAGCATCATTGATAAAACCCACGCTGCACTTCCCAATACATTGTAAAGAAAAAATGATCGATATTCCATTTTTACAATGCCTGCGATAATGGGTGCAAAGGTTCTAATGATAGGCAAAAATTTAGCCATAAAAATGGTACCCTTACCATATTGATCATAAAAGTCTTTAGCGCTATAAAGATGCTTCTTTTTGAAGAGCAATGAGTCTTTGCGCTCATATAATTTGGAGCCATATTTTGATCCAAACCAATACCCGGCCATATTACCCAAAATAGAGGCAATGATAACCAATACAATGATTATGCTGAAATGAATGCCATAAAATGCATGGGACAAATCTTCTACATAAATACCGGCTGCAAAGAGCAACGAATCACCTGGCAAAAAGAAGCCCACAAACAATCCTGTTTCTGCAAAAATAACAAACAACAATACGTACAAACCACCGTTGTGAATGATCCATTCAATAAACTGCTGTACCAATCCTTTATCCATAACTTCTTTTGATTAATGATCTAATGCTTTTTCCCATTTACTTACTACTGCTGTTGCAATACTGTTGCCTACTACATTGGTCGCACTTCTGCCCATATCCAGCAAAGGATCAATTCCAAGCAACAACGCCAATCCGGCTTCAGGTATATTGAAAGTGGCCAACGTACCTGCTATAACTACCAATGAAGCCCGAGGCACTCCTGCTATTCCTTTGCTGGTCAACATTAATACTAATAACATGCTGATTTGTGTGCCAATGTCTAAATGAATACCGTAAGACTGAGCTATGAACAAAGAAGCAAATGTCATATACATCATGCTTCCGTCCAGATTAAACGAATAGCCCAATGGCAATACGAAACTAACAATTTTGTCTTTGCATCCAAAGCGCTCCAGCTCAAGCATCGTTTTTGGAAAGGCTGCTTCACTGCTCGATGTACTAAAAGCAAGTAAGACCGGCTCTCGAATCCTTTTAATTAGCGTAATAATTATTTTTCCAATGATGAGACCACCTACTAATATTAAAATGGCCCACAAAATAGCTAGACCTAGATAGAACTCTCCTATGAAAATGGAATAAGTTTTCAATACCCCCAAACCTTGTTTAGCTATAATTGCTGTCATAGCACCAAAAACAGCCAAAGGTGCCAAGTTCATTACGTAGCCCGTCACTTTCAATATTACATGTGCAATCGCATCCATAGCTTTAATTACAATATGGCCACGATCTCCTATAGCTGCTGTACCTACCCCAAAAAATAATGCGAAAACAACAATCTGAAGTATTTCATTTCTTGCCATGGAATCTATCACACTAGTGGGGAAAACGTGATAAAGAAATTCTTTCAATGTCAAGGCAGTTTTCTTAATACCGGTATCCAGACCTGCATCAGGAACAGGTAGTTGCATTGCAATCCCTGGTTGAAAAAAATTAACCAAAATCATTCCCAAGGTCAGGCTTAATAACGAAGCACTAATGAACCACAACATCGTCTTACCTCCTATTCTACCTACCGTTTGAATATCACCCAGTTTGGCAACTCCAACCACCAAAGTTGTAAAAACAAGTGGCGCAACAATCATCTTAATTAACCTCAAAAAAATGTCGGCGATGATGGCAAATGGCTCTACTTTCTTTTCCCTGACAGCCAAAACAGCATTTTTGATAGTAGCTTGTTCAGTTCTGTATGCTATCAATTTAGTATAAGCAACACTATTTGTATCTGATAGGCTCTTGATGGCGATTGCAATCTCTTTCAATTTGGCTTCACTCGAAGTCAATTGCAGATTTTCTGTTTTCAGATATGAATTATTAAGGATAAACCCTACCCATATACCAATCACAAGCGCAATAATGATATATAAAGTCAGCTTACTTTTTTTTGGTGAATGCTCTTTGTGCATGGGTCGCAGAATGTTGTGCGCTGCAATATAGTATTAAAAGAGAAAAATGGTAAAGTAATAAAAGATGAATGCTGTAATAAATAAATCATTATTTTTCCGGTTCAATCACATCATTAACATTACTGATTATGAGTTTATTTGTAAGAAAGCCTATGAGTGCGTTGATGAACGAAGCGCAAGAAACAGGTGCACATACCCTAAAAAGAACGCTGGGTGCCGGCGGGTTAATTGCATTGGGAATTGGTGCTATCATTGGTGCAGGTTTATTTTCAATAACAGGCATGGCGGCTGCTAATCATGCAGGACCGGCAATTACCATTTCATTTGTAGTGGCGGCATTTGGCTGCTTGTTTGCAGGGCTTTGTTATGCAGAATTTGCATCTATGATACCTGTAGCAGGTAGTGCTTATACTTATTCGTATGCCACCATGGGTGAATTTATTGCATGGATAATAGGCTGGGACCTTGTTTTGGAATATGCCGTTGGGGCTGCTACTGTAGGTATTAGCTGGAGCCGTTACCTTATTAAATTCCTGGAAGGCTTCGACATTCACCTTCCAACCTACCTAACGCTGGGCCCTTGGGATCCAGGGGGAATGATAAACCTGCCTGCAGTTTTGATCATCGTTTTAATGAGTTGCTTATTAATAAAGGGAACAAAAGAAAGTGCAACTGTAAATGGTTTTATTGTAGCATTAAAAGTAACTGTTGTCCTTATTTTTATTTTCCTAGGTTGGAAGTATATTAATACGGACAATTACAATCCATACATTCCTGACAATAGTGGCACATTTGGCGAATTTGGTTTCAGTGGAATCATCAGAGCAGCAGCAATTGTATTTTTTGCCTATATCGGTTTTGATGCAGTGAGTACCGCAGCTCAAGAAGCTAAAAATCCAAAAAGAGACATGCCTTGGGGCATTTTGGGCTCGTTGGCTATTTGTACCGTTTTATATATCCTCTTTGCTCATGTAATGACCGGGGTTACTAGTTATGCTACTTTTTCTGGTAAAGATGGTATAGCACCTGTAGCCGTAGCAATTGATCACATGGGTACAATGGATGCTTCAGGTGTTATAAAACCAGATTATCCCTGGTTGAACCGGGCAATCATTGTTGCTATTCTAGCAGGCTATGCGTCTGTAATATTGGTAATGCTTATGGGACAAAGTCGCGTTTTCTTCAGTATGAGTAAAGACGGATTGATGCCAAAGATTTTCAGCACTATAAATCCAAAAACACAAACACCAGCAAAAAATAATTTATTATTTATGGTGTTTGTAAGCCTGTTTGCGGCATTTGTTCCAGCAAGAGTAGTGGGCGAAATGACCAGTATTGGAACCCTGTTTGCGTTCATTTTAGTGTGTATTGGCATTTGGGTAATGCGCAAAAAAATGCCAGAATTACCCAGATCATTTAAAACACCAATGGTACCATTAGTTCCAATATTAGGCATTGTAACTTGTTTATTCATGATGGTATTTCTTCCTATGGACACTTGGATACGTTTGCTAGTTTGGATGCTCATTGGTCTTGATATTTATCTTGCTTATGGAGCAAAAAATAGCTTGCTAGGCAATGGAACTACTACCCGAAAAGGAATGAAAGTGGCCCGAATTACTGGATTGGTGATGAGTATATTGTTGGTAGTCGCAGGCTACCTTCATCAATATACCGTGGGTTTTGATAACGACAGAACATTGTTGTATATTTCTATTGCATTCGCAGCCATCCACCTTTTTGTATTTGCCAGTAGAATGGGAAGAGCTGAACCTAAAGCAAATCAATAAGATATAAAGCTATTTAGCACAGTTTAATTTCATTTAAAATTAGAAAGCCGTTCCTAATTAAGAAGGAACGGCTTTTTATTGCTTTAAACAGTTTAATTTTGCACCTCTCAAAAAAACAAATCATTCTATGGGTCGCATATTTGAAGTAAGAAAATCTACCATGTTTGCCCGCTGGGACAAAATGGCAAAAGCCTTTACCAGAATTGGAAAAGAAATAGCAATTGCTGTAAAAACAGGAGGACCTGACCCCAACACCAATGCCGCCCTTAGAAGGTGTTTTGTAAACGCCAAAGGCGTGAACATGCCAAAAGATAGAGTGGAAGCCGCTATCAAAAGGGCCATGGGCAAAGACATGACCAATTATGAAGAAGTGGTTTATGAAGGATATGCACCACACGGCGTTGCAATATTGGTTGAAACTGCTACAGATAATCCAACACGTACAGTAGCCAATGTTCGCATGCACTTTAGAAAAGGAGACGGCAGCCTTGGCACTAGTGGGTCAGTAGCGTTTCTATTTACCAGAATGGGCGAATTCAAAATAAAAAATGAAGGCGTTGAAATGGAAGAATTGGAGCTAGACCTTATTGATCATGGCCTAGAAGAAATTGGCGAAGATTCTGAAGGCAATATCATACTTCGTACGGCATATGACGAGTTTGGCATAATGGCTAAGGCCTTAGAAGATAAGGGAATAACCCCTATCAGTGCAGAATTAACCAGAATCCCTACCACTACAGTTGATTTAAATGAAGAACAAGCTAAAGATGTGTTGGAGTTGGTTGACCGACTTGAAGAAGATGAAGACGTTCAAAAAGTCTATTATAATTTAAAATAGCCGAAAATGGCTTACCTTTATTTTTCTTTTCAATAAGGCTTTTGTATGCCTCCCTACATTGAACACAGCGATTCTGTTATCTTATTTGATGGTTATTGCAACCTGTGCAGCGGTGTTGTTCAATTTGTGATTAAAAGAGACAAAAAAGGCATCTTTAAATTTGCATCCCTGCAATCAGATTTTGCAAAAGCTGTTTTAAAAACCAAAGGATTATTAGAAAACCAACCAGATTCATTTGTATTAATCCAAAAAGGGATACCGTTTACTATGTCAACCGCTGCACTCAAAGTAGCCAAACAACTATCTGGCATTTACCCTTTGCTATACGCATTTATTATTGTACCCGAATTTATACGAAATTTTATTTATAAGACTGTGGCAAAATACAGATATAAGTGGTTTGGCAAAACGGAAAGCTGTTGGCTACCCCCAATAAGCGTAAAAGATAAATTTATACCAGAAAAGGATGCAACTTATTCGCCTCATTATTAATCTATAATTAATGCAAGGTGGATTGTGTCTGTTTTGGGCATATATTTATCCGAATAAACCATTTAGCCTTGTAAAAACATTTTTTAATCTTTTGTTCACCAAAAAACCTTTTATTGATTAAATCAGCAATTATGAAAACTACGACAACTTTCAGAAATTGGCTTTATGTACTGGGAATGATGTTCACAGTGCTGCTATCGTCCTCAGTTGAGGCCCAAAAAAGCGGATATGCAGCAAAGTGCGCTGACTTTACAGCCACAATTACCAATGGATCAGTGATCAACTTGTGTACCGGAACGACGGTAACACTTAATTCGACTCCTGTAGTTACAGGATACACCTACCAGTGGCAAGCACAGCCAACTACTGGTGGTGCTTTTGCAAATGTATCAGGTGCAACTAGCCCAACTTATACTGCGGCTTCACTTGGCGCATATCGGGTAATTGTTTCTACCGGAAGTTGTAAAGACACTTCTGGTATTACTTCGTTAATCCGTGTTACCTTAACTGGAGGAACCATAACTCCTGCCACTACCCGTGTTTTATGTCCTGGTGAAATTGGAGGTCTGATTTCAGGCGATACCATACCAGGATTAAGCGTTGGTATTGTTAGGTTTATTTGGGAAAGAAATGAAAACAACGCCGGTTGGACAACAATAACTGGAGCAACTGATATTAGCTATCTGGTTCCCAATTTGTTTAAACCTACAAGTTTCAGAAGAGTAGCCTTAGACAATTGCGGCAACAGGGCTAATTCAAACGAAGTTTCATTCACATTGGCTGGTCTAGTATCAGGCGGCAAAATTGCTCCTAAAACGCAAACAGTCAACCAAGCCACTACGCCAGCACCAATTAATTCTGTTAGTCCGGCTGTTGGAGGCAGTGGTACCATTTCTTATCAGTGGCAGTCTTCTAAATACGAAAAAGGACCCTATATTGATATAACCGGCGCTACGGGATTGAACTATGCACCTGGAAATTTATTACAGAATACTTATTTCCGCAGGGTTGGTAAAGATTCTCGTTGTGGCAATAATGCTATTAGTGATACCGCTGTAGTTATAGTTACTGATGCCATATTGGATGCAGGTTTCTTTACTACTGGTTCTGGTTGTATTTTCCCTGGAAAAACCGCTTCTATTTTAGAAACAGGTTTTCCTCCTTCAGGTGGAGTTCCTCCTTACATGACTCAATGGCAATCTAGTCCGGACAATCAAACCTGGACAGATATTCCTGGTGCGACAAATACCAATTATCAACCAAGCAATTTGACGCAAACAACTTATTTCAGGAAGAAAGTTACTGATGCAGTTGGAACAGTTGCTGTTACTAATTCTGTTGTTATCAATCTTATTACAAGTTTATTAACCGGAGGTACTATTGCTTCTACTGCAAGTGTTGCTTGTCTAGGATCAAATCCCGCACAAATAAGAAGTACTAGCTCACCTACAGGTGCTGCTGAGCGTCTTGGGTTCCAATGGCAATACAGCAATGTTTCTTCTGGTGGAGTTTGGGTAGATATCGTTGGTCAGAATCGTGAAAACCTTATACCTGATCCGATTACTGAAAAAACAAAGTTCAGAAGATTGGCTACAGATGCTTGCGGTCCTAATACAAGATCAACTCCTTCTAATGAAGTTGAAATAGACATCAGACCAGCCCTTATACCTGGAGATATTTCTCCAACAGCTCAAGTTATCCGTCCAGGTGTTGTACCACAACAATTAACAAATACAACAAGCCCTTCAGGTGGCACAAATTCTTATACCATCTCATGGGATAGTGCTTCCGCAGCAATCGGACCGTTTACTACGCTCGGATCACAAACTGCGCTTAGCTACCAACCTACAGCATTGCAGCAAAGTGCCTATTATAGAAGAGTTGTAATGGATAATAACTGCCTTGCAGTAAAATATACTTATGTAGTGGAGGTTTTTGTAAATACTGCACCCGGAGTTAATGGCGGAACACTTTCAGGTTCTCAGTGTGTATTCTCTGGAAACAGACCATCACGTATAAATGGTACAACACCTACAGGTGGAACTGCCCCTTATACATATATCTGGGAAAGAAGAAATGGAACCTCAACAAATTGGTTTGTAATAACTGGTGCTACGGCCATTAGTTACCTACCGCCTGTGCTTTCTCAAACAGCTTCATTTAGAAGAAAAGCTACGGACATTTACGGCGATTTCGCATATTCCACAACTTTAACAATTACATTAAATACCACACCACTTGGTGCAGGCACAATTGCAGCTACCACTTCTGGTTCTATTTGTACAGGTACCGTTCCTGGCATCATTCAAAGTGTAACGCCTTATTCTGGATTTGGAGAAAATCCAACTTACCAATGGCAAAGTATAGTTACAGGTGGTATTTGGACTAATATCTCGGGAGCAAATGCTGCTTCATATCAGCCTACTGCATTTACCCAAAAGATAACTTATCGTAGGGCAGCATCAGACATGTGTAGCGGAGTTACTCGTTTTGCATACTCAAATGAGGTTACTTTTGATGTAGCGGTTAACGTTAGACTATTGAATGGTCTTGTAGATGGTCCATTCATCACTTGTTCAGGTTCTGCACCTGGCCTTATCAGAAGTGTGTTGGATGCTTGCGGCCGTGGAAATGTAAACTACCAATGGCAGTTTGACAACGGGGGTACGTGGTCTGATATCTCAGGAGCTACTTCTGCTTCTTATTCTCCTACAGCTATCACTGCTAACACTGTCTACCGCAGATTGGTTTCCGATGCTTGTGGCAATACTGGTTCAAGCAATAGTGTTGAGATTTACATTTATCCAGCTATTGAGCCAGGTGTAATAGGTGCTGAAACACAAACAGTTTGTGGTAACCAAACACCTGCAGCTATTAGCTTGCTTACGAATTGTCACTACACTGATGGAGTAGTTAGTTATCTGTGGCAGACTTCTGCAAACAGCAATGGTCCATGGACTGATATTACTGGTGCAACCACTAATACTTATGCTCCTGGCCCAGCTACAGCTACTGCATACTACAGGTTGATGGTTAAGAGTACTACTTGTTCTTTTGAAGCATTTACCAATGTTGCATCTGTAATTGTAAATACAAATTGCAGACCTGTAGCAGGAAGCAGATCATCTATCATCTCTGAAACAGCAACTGACAGCAAAGTATTTCCAAATCCATTAACTGGAAATTCCGTTCAAGTAAAGCTTGAAAAAGCTGGCAAAGCAAATGTAAGAGTTGTAAATGCTGAAGGATCTATGGTTCCGGTATCTATATTTCAAAATGGCATCAATCAAATGAAAGTATCATTTCAACAAAAACCTTCAAAAGGTGTTTACCTGATGACAGTGTTTGAAGGGAATACTTCATGGACTAAGAAAATAGTAGTTCAATAAAATAAACGTTCACTAAATAAAAAAGCCGCTGCAGGAGAAATCTTGCAGCGGCTTTTTTGATGATGAAATATGTAGTGTTTCATACAAGGGAGGTTTGAAACATGGCAAATTTGGGTTTTCTATCCAATTAATTGTGCAAACGAGTGAACC
>JANMZN010000430.1:0-2787 GCA_031383285.1 Segetibacter sp. | reverse complement strand
CATAACTAAAGCTTGTAACGAGATTGAAATCGAAATGCTTCATCGCACAAAAGGTTTGAATATGATGTTTGGTGGAATCTCCTTCACGGTCAAAACGCTTGGTCATAAAATGTGCTCGACCATCTTCTTCCATTAATCTGGACGACATCATGTTAATGCCACAAGCAATGGCCATATTATAATAGGCCATTTCAACCCTGCCATATCCTTTGCTGGTGCCCAACTGCACATCACTCACTCCATCAAGTTTGATTAGCCAGTGTTCAAAACCTTTTGGAGCATTGGTTTGGCCTGATTTTACTTCTCCTGTTTTTTCGTTGTAGGCTATTACGGCTTTTGGCCTTGCACCACCTGCCGATGTACCAATTCGCAAAATTTCCATGATAGCCTTTTCTTCATCTGCTTTCAGGTTGGTGGCAAATGCTTGTTTTTTGGACAGCAACTTTTGGGCAATATCCACCAAGCTATCTATCTCAACTAAAAAAGTTCGTTTGCTTTCCTGTAAGGTAGTTGGTTCAAACTCCAATGCACCCATACCTCTTGTACCTATAAAGCAAAGCATTTCAACCGGGTTCATACTGTCTAACGGCCTACCTTGTTGTGCCAGCCACAGATTGATGAGCTCATTCCCATATCTATCGGGTAATACATCGGCCAATAGGCCGGGCAAACCTTTGAATGTATCAAAGGCCGGGTCAATCCTTTTTCGTAATGCCGGGAAGTTGAAACTGCTTTTTCTTTCCTTAATCGACATTTGAAAAGGAGCCAAATCCCACCCGTTGGTTTTAAATTTTGGGTCGTACTCAAATGTAGCGTAACCGTCAGCCTCACTCCACGCTACGGCACCAACTAATTCACCCCATATTTTTACATAAGCTGTATTCATGCTTACCAGGTGATTTCTTTTGTGTGGTTAGTATTTGTATTTCTGGCTCTTTTTCGCTTTTCCTTTTCTGCTTTGGCTAGTGCTAGCGGACTTACGCTTTGTTGAATCTCAAAAGCCTCCATTACCTGCAGTTGGTCTAGTACGCGAAGCACCTGAATAAGTGTTGCCAGTGTAACAGTTTCTCCCCTTTCGAGCAAGCTGAGGGTAGAACGGCTAATGCCGGCAGCTTCTGCCACCAAGTCCTGCGTTTTGTTCTGCGCTAGTCTGTTGTGTTTTATAAAGAGACCCACTTGTTTGGCTAAGGCATCATCACGCATGGATAGCCAATTTTTGTATGATATATCAGTCATAATATGCTTTATTTGATGTTATCGAATGATTTCTCATGCAAATATAAATATTTTTAAGTAAATAAAAGATAAAATTGAATGAGATATCAGTCGCTAATAGCATAAAATAAACTTAATGAGTGATATATCATTCATTAAAATGAAAGGCATGCGCTGTATTTAGCAATATCGCAATACATCAGTGGAAAATCCAATAAGACTGACCACCTATTTCCGTTTCAAATAATCCGAAAATAAATTGATTACTAATACTTTTCCTGATCAATTCCTACCGGATTTGGCTGGTCACTATCACCGGATTTTCCACATTGATGTACCGAAGAAAAGACAGGCTATCTATTCATACCTGTAACTTTTGCTTCAGTTACAGCCATATTAATCTTTTATACCAAACGATTAAAGGCTAAAAAGTAATATTTTGAAGTATTCTTTGTGCAAACTTTGTGCAAGCTACAAAAAATAAGAGTTACGTTTTTAGCGTAACTCTTTGATTTTCACCGCTCCCCCTTCTGGACTTGAACCAGAGACCCTCTGATTAACAGTCAGATGCTCTAACCAACTGAGCTAAGGAGGAGTATCGCCTTATTTATAATCCCCTTCGAACTTTGATCAGAAACCCTCCCGACTAAAGGTCGGGATGCTCTAACCAACTGAGCTAAGGAGGAGTATCGCCTTATTTATAATCCCCTTCGAACTTTGATCAGAACCCTCCCGACAAAAGTCGGGATGCTCTAACCAACTGAGCTAAGGAGGAATTTCCCCAAAGGGGTTGCAAAAATAGGGAAAAATGCTTTCTGACAAAATCTGTATTCAAATAATTACAAAGAAGGCCAAAATCCTTTGTCTTCCCAGCCTATATAAATACCCTCTTCTCTTGTTTCTATCTGATAAGTTTTTAAAAAATAGCCTTCCCCACTCGTATTTCGCCCGTTTTTTGGGTCAAATCGGTATCTGTGGAGGGGACAAGTTATTTGTCCCAGTGCATTTAAGTAACCATCAGCCAGAATTCCGCCTGCATGGGGGCATTTATGGGCACAAGCAAAAAGTACTCCATTAAACCGGCTAACCGTTAGCTTTTTACCACCCGCTTCCACAATACACATGTTATTTTCCTGCCAGTTAATATCCTGTTCGCTTTCAGCTATTTTGTGCCAGACCATATGATAAAATTTGCGGATTAGCGGATTGGCGCATTATCGGATTTTATCATTAGTACAAAAAAATCCAACTATTCATTAATTCACTAATTCGTTAATTCGCCAATTCGCTAATCCGCTAATCAAAAAAAATTAATATTGAATACTCTTATAAGGATATCGAATCTTATAAATCGCCCTTACTTTTTCAAGAATCAATTCTCTAAGCGCATCTATATTGTTTCTTTCTACTGCCGATACAAATACACAACTATTATCGGTAACGCCATCCCATTTCTCTTTCAGCTCTCTTAAAATTTCTTGTTGTACACTTTCTTCCAGCCATTCATCAAAGGTTTTTTCTACATACAAATCCATTTTGTTGAAAATAGTGAGGATGGGTTTATCAAATGCT
>JANMZN010000402.1:0-1878 GCA_031383285.1 Segetibacter sp. | reverse complement strand
AATAACTGCAGCATAGGTAAAGGCATTAGGATCGCATGCAGACACGCAATTGACAGTATTTTTAGCCCCTTCATCAATCCACTGCTTTATCTTGGCTATTTGCTCACTTGTCAATGGCGCATTTGGAAATTGAGGCATTCTGTCTCCAATATCTGTTTTTATCAGGATTTCATAAATTTCACTTCCATTAGCATTACCCGGTTTTATTCCCTTAGACCTGATGTTGGCATAATTGTCCAATACATATCCTTCCTTCTTACTATCAACATTGTGGCAACCACTTTTGGCACAGTTGGATACAAATATTGGTAAAATATCTCTTTGAAAGCAAATGCCTGTTGTGATTGGTGTAGAATCTATCGGATTATTGCCACCCGGATTTACAATTTCGTGCTTGCAACTATAGAAGAAAACTCCCAAAACGATGGCTAAAACAATAAACTTTTTCATAAGTCATCAACTTTTACTTATTCATAACTATTGCATCTCTTATTCTTACATCGCTCAACATACCGCTGCAAATGCCCTTGAGTGTAACAGATGAACCAACAGTCAAATTAGGTGCATTCTCTTTCAAAGTACAAAAAACCCCGGTAAATGCATCTTCAGATGCCAACAGTATTGTTGTTTTTCCTTCTTGGTTTGCTTTAACCTCGGTTATAGTACCTGTCACTTCAATGGCCTTATCCAGGTATTTTGTATTGGCTGTTTGTTCATTTGCCTGATAATCTTTTACAATCAAGGCGGCAGGCGTTTGAATACCTTTTTCATCTGCAACATCTCTGTGGGGTTTGTTCCACATAAAATATGCAACAGCAGAACCTACCAACAGGCATATGATTAAAATTCCAGTAGCTATTTTAAGTTTCTTATTCATAACTGCAATCTAAGACAAGATTTTTGAGAAAAAAATGACCAATGTTAGAAATTTTCTAAAACTGTGAAAAAAGCTTGAAAAGGAATAATGAATTGTTATGTATGTTACTTTACATAAAGAGATACAGGCAAACGGTTGCTAATACTCCGCGCCAAAGTCAATTCATCGGCATATTCCAGTTCGCCACCAAAGGCAATACCTCTAGCTATGGAAGTTATCCTGCAATTGGGCAGGTGCAATTTTCTTTGTATGTAATAGATGGTTGTATCGCCCTGAATATTTGGGTTGAGTGCAAATATTAATTCCTCCGTTTTTTCTTTTGCTATGCGCTCAATAAGCGATTCAATGCTTAACTGGTCAGGACCTATTCCGTCTAATGGAGAAATAACTCCCCCAAGTACATGATAGGTTCCGTTGAACTGTTGTGTACTTTCTATAGCTATTACATCCCTGATATTTTCTACTACACAAATAGTATGCTGCTGCCGCATACTATTGGAACAGATTGAGCAAATATCTGCATCACTGATATTGAAGCATCGCTGGCAAAATTTGATTTCTTTCCGCATTTTGGCTATCGTTTCTCCAAAATTTTCTACGAAAGCCAAATCCTGTTTTAGCAAGTGCAATACCAAACGCAAAGCGGTTTTTTTACCAATGCCCGGCAACTTTGAAAATTCATTCACGGCATTTTGAAGAAGGGAAGACGGGAGTTGCATGTTGCAAATGTAAGTAGGGCAAGGCATTTAATACATGGGCTCACATCTAATTCATTTGAACAAAATATTTCAGTTTGATTTTGGATATTTATGTTGACAATATATATTTGCTCTTATAATGCATATTTATGTTGAAAACAAAGACCATAATTCTATTATTAGTAATCCTATTACCACTTGCTGCGCTTTCTCAAAAGAATTACTTGCCGGGATATATCACAAAGAATGATGGAACAAAAGATTCGGGCATGATTAACTACCGCAACTGGGATATAAATCCAA
>JANMZN010000411.1:0-6926 GCA_031383285.1 Segetibacter sp. | reverse complement strand
GATTGGAGAAAGAATGCTGAGTACCCCTTCTCATTATGCTTATTTAAAGATAAGCGAAGGGTGCAATCGTACTTGTTCATTTTGCGCCATTCCACTTATGAGAGGTCAGCATGTAAGCAGACCGATAGAACAATTGGAATGGCGCAAAATGAACAAGTACGATTGCACCCTTCGCTTATCTTTAAATAAGCATAATGAGAAGGGGTACTCAGCATTCTTTCTCCAATCAGTTCTGCTTTGTAATCAACATCAAACTGCTTAAGAATTTGCGGCAATTCCATTGTACCAAAAAATGCATCTACTTCCGGAATTTCAGCTTCCAAATTGTTTTTATACCGCTCACTCAGGCAGCCGGTTACATAAACTTTATCCAGTTTTCCTTTCTTCTTCAGGGCTACCTGGTCCAGAATGGTATTAATACTTTCTTCCTTAGCTTTTTCTATAAAGCCGCATGTATTTACTATTACAATATTGTGGTCACGCTTGCTGCTTTCATGTACAACATCTATTTCACTTGCTGATAACTGACCGCTAAGCACCTCACTATCAACCATGTTTTTGCTACAGCCTAGTGTAATGATGTTAACCTTATCTTTTTTGAGTGTTCTTGCTTTCATAAAGGGAGCCAAAGGTAATAAGAATGAGATGTTTATTATCGGAATAATCTCATTTGTAATTATAATTTAATCTCATTCAATTTTATAGAATATTAGCTCATTTAAAAAATTAAGCTAGCCAAAGACTTGCGAACAAACAAAAACCCCTCTTTTGGAGGGGTTCAATATCATTAACTGAATAAATTATGCTTTTTTTGCGTAACGCTTCTTGAATTTATCAATACGACCTGCTGTATCCACCAACATATTCTTACCAGTATAAAATGGGTGAGAAGTATTTGAAATCTCCAGTTTGATAACAGGATATTCATTACCATCTTCGAATTGGATGGTTTCTTTTGAATAAGCTGTAGAACGGCTTAAAAAAGTGTGACCGTTACTCATATCTTTGAAGACTACTAAACGATAATTTCCGGGGTGAAGACCTTCTTTCATAAAAAAATTTAATGCTGTTCTTAAAATTAGAGGTGCAAAAGTAAGGAATTCAACTATTTCCTCCAAAATAAAATATTATAAATACACTTGATGAGCATCCAAACTTAACTTTTCATGTTGACATACTGTAAGGCAAGCCCAAAATTTCCGATATTACACAAGGCTATTACGTCTTGTAAATCATCTATTTTCTTAGCAGTTATCCTGATTACATCATCCATAATTTGAGATTGAACCTTCAAGCCACTATCTTTTACTGCTTTTACAATCTTTTTGGCATCTTCCTGCTTTATTCCGTTGCGAACTGGAACCTCTTTTTTTACAATTTTTCCACTTTGATATGGTTCCTTGCTAAAATCAAAAGCCTCAGCTGCAATCCCCTGTTTCATACTTCTGCTAATTAGGACGTCTGTAATCTGGTCCATCTTCATTTCACTTTCAGCCTCAATGTTCAATATATAATCTTTCTTGTTGAGGTCTATTTTAACATGGCTGTTTTTGAAATCAAACCTGTTTTGAATCTCTTTGGATACGGTGTTAATTGCATTGTCCAACGTCTGAAGGTCAACTTTGCTCGTAATATCGAATGATGGCATATTCTAAATTTTTGCAAAGATAAACATGATATTTGATTGTAGATAAAGGATGTTATTTGAATGTGAGACAAAAAAAGAAGCCTCGGTAGAGACCAAGGCCGGTTAATGCATATGAGAAAAAATTTGGAAATAAGATTGAATGATATCCTGAAAAGAATATCATTTGTAGATACTAAACGTAAAAATGGATAGAATTATTGTGAACGATAAACAATGTGATTATTCAATCTTGCTGAATCAAAGCTATAGCTCATTAATGATCACTTTAGCTCAGTTGAATTGGCTTAATAGAGGCAATTGGCGGGAATTAGAAATTTAATAAAATACTACATGAAAAAATTTTGAGGAAGTAATGAAGTTCGACTAGTAAATAATTCATACAAAGCATCGACATTCAATAATCTGAATCCGATTGATAAACTTGCTTCACCCATTAACCGCTCTGATTAATCTATTGTTTCAGGTGCTGCCGAACCCTGATCTTTCTTTCTCAATTTAAAAATGATCATTAGAATGATACCACTGATAACAAATGCGGAAGAAATGAGTTCTGCCTGTGTTGGTTCTAATCCAAAAATTTGGTACTTAGTATTTACACGTATTAACTCGATCAGAAATCTTTCTGCTCCATTGACAATAAGGTAAACAGATAACATCAAACCCGGAGCAACCAATCGCTTCCTTATACTCCATAAAAAGAAGAATATTAGAATACAAGCTATCGATTCGTACAATGGGGTCGGATACACCAAATGGGGTAATTGAGCACAATACTGACCAACACAACCAGGTATTTGTACTCCTTCTCCCAATACATTGTGAGGGTATTGATAAGACCAAAGCCAATCAGGTAACCAACTATACGGGTTAGGTGTTATGTTGACAATACCCCAATCTCCATCGCCTGCAACATGGCAACCTATTCTACCTATACCATAGGCAAGCATCATGGCAGGTGCAAACGCATCAGCCACATGAATGGGCTTCATGTTATTCTTTCTACAGTATTGCCATATCGCTATCGTGGCACAAATTAATCCACCATAAAAGGTAAGTCCGCTAAATGCAATAAGGGAACCAATAGGGTCTCTCATCAATTCGTCAATATTCTCAAGATTATGAAAAATTTTTGCTCCTAAAAACCCGAAGATGAAAGCGTAGATTATCATATCCCCTACCCTATCTTGTGGCCAAATGCGAATAATTCTATCTTCAGGCTTAGCAAGCTTAATTCTATTTTTCTCTTGCCATTTTAAGGCCATAAACAAGACCCCTGTAATTATTCCCGCCAACCAATTGCCCTGTGATGATAAGATATAGGATTGTGTATCGGCTATGGCATCTCTTTGGATAAACGCGCCAACTATTTTAAAACCCATGAAGAAGCCGAGAAAAAAATTGATTAACAATTCTCCAAATGAAGCTTGTTTTCCAACTACAATCTTCTCTTCTTTGTAAGTCAATAAACCTTCTTTGCTTTTTCTTCTTAGCTCAGCTGTAAGTACTACTGCACCTGATAAAAAAGCTATCGCAACAAAAAAACCAAATGAGTTTACCAGTTTGAGGCCTGTCCAATCCAAACCAAATAAATCCTTGAAAGCATAATATAAATTGGGGTACATGAGCAGAAGACTTTACTGTTGAAGAACAATGATTTTGCAATGTTAATTAGAAATCATCATTAACTATACAGTCTTTTGTGAATATGGTTGTAAGATTTCTTTATAGAAAGAAAAGAATGAGTTGAAGTAGTGCTGCTTCTAAAAGATTAAAATTGATGCGAATGATGACAAATAAACTTTGAAACAAATGAACAATTCTGAACAAAAAAAACTCCCCCATAGAAATGGAGGAGGGTATTTACTAACCCATCCTGGCATAAAAGCCCGGATGAATGTCTTTGTTTATGAACAGTGTTCGTCAAAAGCTGATATCAGATTGCGAGCCAACATTTGTGCGGGCCTTCCTTCAATCATATGTCTTTCAATAAAATGTACCAACTGACCATTTTTAAATAATGCGATAGCTGGCGATGATGGAGGATAAGGCATTAAGTGTTCACGTACTTTTCTTACCGCATCAATATCAAAACCTGCAAAACTTGTTGTTAGGTTATCAGGCTTTTTCTCTGAATTTGCAACAGCCATCAATACTGCAGGGCGTGCAGAACCTGCACTACAACCGCATACACTGTTGATCATCAAAAGTGTTGTTCCTTCTTTATTAATAAACTCATCAACCAACTCAGGCGTATCTAAATCTTCAAAACCATTATCGGTCAACTCAGCCTTCATTGGTAAAACTATTTCTTGTGGGTACATATTGCTCTTTTGTTTTTACTTTTTGGAATACAAAAGTAAGATATTTGGCTTTATGATAAAAATACTTGCAGAAAACAGCCACTGTGTCACCAAAAATTAAAACAATGCGCCAAAATGTCTTAACAAATTGATGATTGTAGTCAATATGACCTTAATTATCTCAACGGAATAGCTTTTGTCTGAGTTTTTCAAACAAAAAAAATTTATAAAAATGATACTAACAAAAAATTACCCGTCAGGAAAATCGATTGACCATGCGTTGAACGAACTATTCAACTCTTTTCCATCCGCATGTGCACCTGAACAGAGACATTCAATGGTTCAAGTGAATATTAATGAAAGCGATGCAGGTTTCCATCTGGAATTTAATGCACCCGGGCGAAACAAAGAAGACTTTAAGATTAATCTTGAAAGTACTCTGCTGACCGTGCGGTATGAAAAAGCAGTAGAAGTCAACGAAAAGATAAAACCTGTAAGAAAAGAATTCAGCTTAACAACCTTCAAGCGATCTTTCTCTATTGATGAAAACAAAGTAAACGCTGAAGCAATAGAAGCAAAATATGACAACGGAATCTTAAACATCTTTATTCCAAAGAAGGAGGTAGTTAAAAATTCTCCAAAGCAGATCAGTATTCAGTAATTGGAAAACTATTTGCGGTTATAATCTATACAAAAAATAAAGTAAAGATTGTTTCATAGCAGTTGGTTTTGGTTTTGAACCTGGTGTTTTCACACCGGGTTTATTTTTTATTATCCGCATGCATACTCAACTTTTCAGTTGAACTATAAAAATTGCATGCATTTTTTGAAACAACTTTTTTAATATCTCTATCGGAAAGGTAATAATTATTTGCCCTAATACAATCATTCGAATTACACAACGTATTTTCACCCTCAATTTTCACAGATGAAAAAAATGCTTTTCGCTTTCATGAATATCCTAGGCCTTATCATTTCAGTTGACGCTCAAGTGCCCACAGAAAAAACACTGTTATGGCAAGTAAGTGGCAAAGGAATAGCGCAACCATCTTTCTTATTTGGTACTATTCATTTGGTTTGTCCCGATGATTTGATCATGCCTGCAATTGTAAGCGAAAAGTTCTCAACTACTAAGGAACTTTTTCTTGAATTGGACTTAGACGATCCAGACATGATGGTGCAAATGATGAAAGGTATGCAGATGAAAGACACCACTATTGATCAACTACTTGGTGAAAGATATGAAGAAGTCAGTAGCTTGTTTCAAAAATTTACCGGTATGCCATTATCCATGATGAAAAGCACAAAGCCATTCATGCTGATGTCTTTAATTTATCCTTCTCTACTTGGATGCGCTCCTGCAAGTTGGGAAACTGAATTTCAAAAACTAGCGAACGAAAAAAACATGCAGATAAAAGGTCTTGAGAAACTAGAGGAACAAATGGCAGTATTTGAAAAGATACCTTACAAAATTCAGTCTGATATGTTGGCAAACGCTCTATTAGAAGCCGATAGTACCAAATTGCAATTTACACAAATGATGGCTTTGTATAAAGAAAAAGACATTTCCAAACTAAACATTGACCTGGATGATAACTTAACCGATTATGAAGGCGTACTGCTTAATGAACGCAATCACAATTGGATACCGATTATAGGTGAGCAAGCTAAAAAAATGCCTACTTTTTTTGCTTTTGGAGCCGCCCATCTTGGTGGTGAGAAAGGTATCATTAACTTGCTGCGAAAATCCGGGTTCTCTGTAAAACCGATATATTATAAATAACTATGGACATTCTTCTAAAATACTTTAGCGATTTTTCTGAAAAACAGCTACAACAATACAATGCTTTGTTTGCATTATATGAAGATTGGAATAGTAAGATCAATGTGATTTCGCGAAAAGACATGGAAGGGCTCTACTTTAAACATGTACTCCATTCCCTTAGTATAGCAGCGACCATAGATTTTAAACCAGGTACACAAATATTGGATATTGGTACCGGAGGTGGTTTTCCCGGAGTGCCTTTGGCCATTTTTTTTCCTGAAGTCCGGTTTCATTTGGTTGATAGCATAGCAAAAAAGCTAAAAGTGGTAAATGAAGTTGCCTCCGCCATTGAACTTATCAATATTACCACGCAGCATACACGGGTAGAGGATATGAAGCCAAGGCTATTTGATTTTGTGGTGTCAAGAGCTGTAGCACCTATTAAAGACCTATGGCAATGGAGCAGACCTTTTATAAAAAAAGGACATGATCATGAACATGCAAATGGCCTGATTTGCCTTAAAGGTGGTGATCTTGCCCAGGAAATTTCTGAAAGTCAAGTAAGACCTCACTTGTTATCCATCTATGATATTTTTCAAGAGGACTTTTTCCAGGAAAAATATTTGGTTCATGTGGCTAGATAAGGAATTAAAATGCTTTTCAATTGTCAACAATATTCTGCTACTCATCTTTTACCTTTACCGCTTTCAAATAAATTATAGATATGACATACCATGTTCAAATAAAAGTAATGCCGCTTAAAGAATTACTTGATCCTCAAGGAAAGGCCGTAATGGGCGGGCTACTTAATCTTGGTTTAACGACTATAGATGATGTACGTATTGGCAAACACATCACCTTACAAATACAGGCAGAAAGTGAAACAGAAGCAAAAAACTTAGCCGAAGAAGCAAGTAAAAAACTGTTAGCCAATCCGGTAATGGAGTTCTACGAAATTGAATTAATCCACTAGTAATAATCGGTTTAAATTGTTTTTTTCATCAATCTAAACCGGTTATTCAATTTTATAATTTTTCAAACTTAAGCAATGCTTGCTCCTTGTTTGCGCCGGTGATTTTAAGTAAGTAATTCCCTTTTTGTAATTGAGCAACATGTAAACTCTGAACTGATTCACCTTGGGGTATAGTCCAAAAATTGCTTGATACTACTTTGCCATCTACCGAAATAACTTGCGCCTGGACCTCTTTCTGTT
>JANMZN010000352.1:0-34762 GCA_031383285.1 Segetibacter sp. | reverse complement strand
CCGTCATGCTTTCCATTTGCTTGATAATGTGCTTATCTTTATTTTCAGTAAAGCGTTTTTCAAGCCTTCCATATCTTACGTGGCTTAGGTTTTTTAACCACTCAAAATAGCTGACGGTTACACCACCTGCATTCAAATACATGTCTGGAACAACCAATGTACCATTAGCGGATAACAATTCATCAGCTTCAGGGGTTAAAGGGCCATTTGCAGCTTCACCAATTATTTTGGCTTTAACTCTTGGAGCATTTTCTGCATTTATTACATTTTCTAAAGCAGCCGGAATTAAGATGTCGCATTCAAGCTCTAAAGCATCGTTAGTATGGGTTAATGTTGTAGCTCCAGGAAAGTTAATAATTGAACCCGTCTTTTTCCTAAACTGTATCAATTCTTCTTCGTGTAGCCCTTCAGCATTAAATACAGCACCATCATGCTCCGAAATACAGATCACTTTGGCCCCATTTTCTCTGAAATATTTGGCTGAATGGTATCCTACATTTCCTATTCCTTGAACGACAACTGTTTTGCCAACAATGCCTGTTGTAAGACCTAGCTTACCCATTACATCTGACATATTGCATATTTCCCTTATTCCGTAAAATACGCCCAACCCTGTAGCTTCTGTACGACCTCTTACGCCACCTTGTGAAACGGGTTTGCCTGTAACACAAGCTGCAGAATCCACTTCACCCGGGTGCATTGCTACGTAAGTGTCTAGTATCCATGCCATTTCTCTAGCTCCTGTTCCATAATCAGGTGCCGGCACGTCTGTTCCAGGTCCAATAAAATTTTTCTTAATTAATTCAGCTGTATAGCGACGTGTAATTTTTTCCAGATCGTATGCACTGTATTTTTTGGGATCGATCTTTATTCCTCCCTTACCGCCTCCAAAAGGAACGTTTACAATGGCACACTTGTAAGTCATAAGGGCAGCAAGTGCCATTACCTCATCTTGATTTACTGCCATGCTGAATCTAATTCCGCCTTTGCATGGGGTTTTGTGATGGCTGTGTTGTACGCGATAAGCCTCAATAACTTCTATGTTATCTCCAATTCTGACAGGAAATTTCATTCTGTAAACACTGTTACAGGCTTTAATTTGCTCAAGAATTCCCGGATCCCAAGATGTGAACTTGGCAGCCTTATCAAAGCTTCTCGTAACGCTGTCGAAGAAGCTATAATTTTCAGTAACTGACATTTTTTTTTAATTTTTAAATTTTCAAAATGGAATAATCGTAAAGAATTTATTTTTTTATTTTAATTGTTAGTTCCAGATTTCTCTAGCTTTTTCAATTTTAATTCTAGTCGGAAAAGGAATAAAATTAATCCAGCAAGAATAGTCAAAACAACAACCATTACAACATAAATCTTGCCTTCAGAAGCCATAAAAGACGAGTCGTTTGATGCCGCAATTTTATCTTGTGCAAAAATGGTTGTTGAAGTAAAAATAAAGAATGCAAACAGCAATATGTTTTTAATATTATGCATTTAGTCGTTTTTCTTTTAGTTGTTCAAATCTTATTCTTAGTGTTGTTATCCAAACACCTAATAAAGTCCATCCAATAACTGCTGGCCAAAAAACGATTCGCATTGTTGGGTCTAAATCTTTTCCTGCCATGCCGGGGTTGCCATCTACACCTTGTCCACCAGGGTGAAGACTCTCTACCATTCTTGGAATAATCCATAGCGTTGGAATTAACATAGCACAAGCAAAAACATTGTAAACGGCTCCAATTTTTGCTCTTTTATCCAAATCAGGTATAGAACTTCTTAAAATAAAATAGGCGGCATATATTAACAATGCAACCGCGGCCAATAATTGTTTTGGGTCATTGCTCCACGGCTCACCCCAGGTATAATTGGCCCAAATGGCTCCGGTAATTAGGCCTAAAACGCCAAAAACGATCCCTGTTTTTGCAAATTCCATTGAATAAATATCGGCATCATGAGATGGATTACGCAAATATTTAACGGCATATACTACGGATACTATAAATAAAATCATCATTCCAAACCACATAGGTACATGAAAAAAGAAATTGCGGATAGACCCGTAAAGATTGCCTACGTGAGGAACTTTTATAAGAAAGCCAGCAGTAAATGTAAATGACAGCAAAGCAATCGAAAATACTTTCCACCAGGATTTCCTAATCATGGTTTACTTGGTTTTAGCTGAATAATAATATCGTCATTCAGCTTTGTTGAAATTTGGCTGCAAAAATAGGGGATGGTTATCAATATAAAAGCAGAAATGTTTTACTAATCCTTCCACAAAAAAGGAAATAAGATAATAGATAACATAATCACCATTGCATCTAATCCAATTAATAGCAGCACCATCTGGCCCAAACCTGCTTGAATAACGGAAGAAAAAGCTATGGTAGATATTTTCATCAATAAGAGAATTTGGGGAATAATAAGCGGAAACCCAAGAATGGCCATTAAAGCAGCCTGTTGTTGCGCTTTGGAAGCAATAGCTGCCAAAAAAGTGAAAACCAAGCTTAAACTTACACCTCCAAGGCAGGCTAACCCAATAAAAAGTAATGGTTTAGAAAGTGGATTTCCCATAAGAACAAGAAAAAGTACTAAGCTTGTCATGCTCAATGAAAGCATGAGTAAACTATTGAACAACAATTTTGCCAGAATAAAATCTTTAGGACCAGCAATAGAATAGAAATAGAGCATTCGCCCCCTGTTTTCCTGTAAAAAGCTCTTCGCAATTGCATTCACGCATACGAATAATTGTATAATCCAGAATAACCCATTCCAAACATCTTCTTCAGGTTGCCCCATGGCTAGGTAAATGACAAAAATGGTAGAAGTAACATACAGCAATATGCCATAAAAGCTGTACTGTTGACGAACTTCAAGCAACAGATCTTTTTTAAAAAGGGCTACTATAGTTTGAATGCTTTTCAAAAGGGTAATTAACGGATATCCTGCAATTTATTGGTGTCATAATAACACTTTCTGCATCTGGGCTCATAAATATCCATTTCTCCAATAACCACTTGCCCTTCTTCATCGGTTTTCCTAAAAGAAATATTAGCAAGATTGCCACATTTTACACAGATAGCATGCAGCTTGGTAATAAAGTCTGCCACCGCCAATAACTTGGGCATTTGTCCAAACGGTCTTCCGAGATAATCCATATCTAATCCTGCTACAATCACTCGGATGCCCTGCAATGCAAGCTTTTCGCAGACATTTATTATTTCATCATCAAAGAACTGCGCTTCATCTATTCCTACAATATCTACTCCATTGGCCATTAATAAAATGGTTTGTGAATTGTCTATAGGGGTAGATTGAATAGAATTTGAATCATGGCTTACTACGGCCATTTCATCATATCTAATATCAATGGCAGGTTTAAAAATCTCAACTTTGAGGTTTGCAATTTTGGCCCTTTTAAGCCTGCGAATTAATTCTTCAGTTTTTCCGCTGAACATACTGCCACAAATGACTTCAATCCATCCGCGGCGCTCACCAGAAATATTAGGTTCTATAAACATTGTGCAATTATAACTTGTTGTTGTACGAAAAAGGTTAGTAATTTTAACGCTTTAACCCTTAAAGACCCAAAAGTATATTTTCCGATGGAAAGAGTGGGCGTTTTAATTGAGAAATTGCTAGACCAGCTTTCAATGAATGCTGATGTGCATAGTATGCTGGTAACTACACAGTTGCTGCAAAGCGAATTGCTAATGCTTGCAAACAAGACCGATAACCAATCTAAAAGTAAAGTTTCTGTAGTTGTTCCTCATGCAATGGGAGCATTTACTATTGTTGGTAGTCCGGTTAATGAAACGGAGACAATGGCAAATGTTCAAATACCTATAATGGCACCTGTCATTAAAACTGAGCCAATTTATGAGCCAGAGCCGGAATTGGCGGAAGCGTTCACTCCAACGCTAAAAGTTGTTGAACAAGCATTGGTAAATATTCCAACTCCAATCATTGTCCCTGAACCAATCCCCCATTTTATAGTACAGGACCCATGGCAAAGTGTATATCCAAATAAGAACGAAGTTGAAAGTCCTTGGACTTTAGATCCATTAATGGAGTTCCCTACACTTGCCCATCAGGAAAAAGTTGTTTTTGAACTAAATGATGTGATAGCTGAAGGAGCAAATAGTTCTTCTTTGAACGATTCATTAAAAGAAAACAAAACTGAAGTAGTGGCAGTATTACAGGAATCTCCTGTAAAAGATTTAAAGAAAGCAATAAGTATTAATGACCGGCATAGCTTTATTCGTGAACTTTTCAGAGATGACGAAACAATGTATGAGCGATCTATTAAAACGATCAATGGTTTCCACATTTTTGCGGAAGCAGAATATTGGATACAACGAGAACTTAAAATAAAACTCGGGTGGGATGTATCATTAGAACTTGTAAAGACGTTTGATCAACTAGTTAAGAGGCGATTTTTATAAATATAATCAACTACTTTTTTTGTAGCTCCTACTCTATTTTCTACAAATTCTTTAGAAGTAAGGCATATGTTTTTGTAGTTTTCATCCATTTGCAAAAGTGTGTCTAACGCTTTTTCCAAATCCAAGGTGGTTTCAACAACAATGGCGCCTCCTGTATCTACCAGATCTACTGCTTCAACATATTTTTCAAATTCAGGTCCTATCAAAACCGGTTTTCCAAATACTGCGGGTTCCAACACATTGTGGACGCCATCTCCGCCAAATCCGCCACCTACATAAGCTACGGTAGCATATTTGTATAACTGACTGAGCATTCCAATATTGTCTATCACAATGGTATTAATTGATAATGGAGTAATGCTAGCTAGCTTTGAGTATAATAGCGAATGTTTGTAAAGACTAAGGCATTCATTTAACCTGTCTTGCCCAATGACATGGGGTGCAATAATAAATTTGACTTGAGTTTTGGTATTGGCATAATGTGCTAATTCCTTATCATCCTCTAACCATGTGCTGCCTGCAACAATGACCTTTGAATTTCCTATGAAGTTATTCAGTTTTTCAATTGATTGAACTTCATTTGCTATTTCAACAACTCTGTCAAAACGGGTGTCCCCTGACAACGAAACGTTTGAAATGTTTATAGTATTTAATAACGAAACAGAATTTTCATCTTGAACAAATATGTGTGTAAAGCAGGTTAGCAGGTTTCTATAGAAATCACTATACCATTTGAAGAATGATTGATTTTTTCGAAAAACAGCGGATATTAGTAAGAAGGGGATATTTCTCTTTTTCGCCTCTTGCAAATAATGATACCAGAATTCATACTTGACAAAAATGATGAGATGTGGCTTTACTATTTCAAAGAATTGAATGGCATTTTCAGCACTATCCATAGGTAGATAAAAAACAAAATCTGCGAGCTCGTAATTTTTTCTTACTTCATAACCCGAAGGTGAAAAAAAGGTGATCAAAATTTTGCTGTTAGCATTTTGTAATTTCAATTGCTCTATGACAGGACGACCTTGTTCAAATTCTCCAAGCGATGAACAATGCATCCACACCAATGGTGCAGTGCTCTTCCCAATTGCCTTTTCTAGTTCTGAAAAAATATTTTTTCTGCCGGCTGTCCACAGCTTAGCTTTTTGATTAAATGGAGAAGCTAACCAAATTGCCAACGGATACAATCGTATAAATATTGAATAGAATAAGCTCACAGCGGAAATAAAAGTTTAGCGCAAATGTAGTTACTGTAGCTATAATTGTTTTTTGATGTTTTTTTAAATGTTTCAATTGGAGTGAGAAATATCACAACAGAAGGGATTTAATTAAAAGGAAATAAATGGGATAAAGGCTTTGCATTTCGGCGAATTGTAATAAAACTAAAATTAAAAATGAGGAACATGCAATATTCCTTAATTTTAAAATTGCTAAAATATTGATTGCACATGTATCGGACAACAAAGAGGAAGCTTCATATTCTCCTTCATCCGGAATTGGGAGAAACTAAATGGGATAAGATTATCAATGGGTTTTTAATTATTCTTATCATTTTAAATGTAATTGTAGTTATTCTTGAAACAGTACAACCCATTCATGATAAGTACTTTGACTTTTTTCACTATTTTGACCTCATATCTGTCATTATTTTTTCAATAGAATATGTACTCAGGGTATGGAGTTGTAACCATGACCCCAAATATAACCACTCTATACTTGGCAGGTTAAAGTACATGGTTTCCATTGATGCGCTAATAGATTTGGTGGCTATCCTTCCATTTTATATTCATGTAGTAGTAGGGCTTGATCTAAGGGTCTTGCGAATTTTGAGGCTTCTTCGTTTTTTGCGATTGTTTCGGCTTACAGCTTATATGAAGTCTGCAAAGATGATTAAGGATGTCTTTGTAAAAAGAGCCAATGAGTTAAAGTTAAGTGTGGTACTTATTGTATTTCTTATCATCATTTCTTCTTGCATTATGTATTTTGTTGAGCATTTGGCGCAACCAAAGGTTTTTTCGAGCATACCTGCTACGCTATGGTGGTCAGTTGTAACGCTTACTTCAGTTGGCTATGGCGACATGGTTCCCATAACTGTAATTGGAAAGTTTATGACCTCGGTCATTCTGTTGTTGGGCGTTGCCATTTTTGCTTTACCGGCAGGTATAATTACTGGTGGATTTTTAGATGAGATGCAGAGAATAAGAGGTAAAAAGCATCATAAATGTCCGCATTGTGGGAATGACATTGAAATCGTTCATTAGGAAAGCTGCAATTGAAAGGAGCTACTGTTAAATGCATTCCAAATGATTTTTTTCTCAAAAGGGGGGATTAACTTCTTATTAATGTTCTTAAAATTGATTTTTTCTAACTTTAACCACTAATAAAATAATATAATACTATATGATACATAGAAGTCGCTTATTCTTATTTTGCTGTTTGATCAGTATGGCAGCCACTGCCCAACAAACCACATTGCAACCTGTAACTAATCCACAAAAGCCTGTAAGCGGACCACCAACTTTCAACTATAAAAAGCTGAACCCGAAGCTTGACTACGCTTTTATTATCAATAAGCCAACAAAACCTAATCCTCAGGAAGGTGATCAGATATTCCTCAATTTACAATCAGTTTGTAACAACAGGCTAATGTACAATTCTGCCCAGGCCTTTAAGGGAAAGCCAGCTACATTTGGTGTAGCAAAACCATCTTTTAAAGGAGACTTAATTGAAGCAATTATGCTAATGACACCCGGCGACAGTATAGTATGCCTGGTAGATGCAGACGCTTTGTTTGGTAATTCGAAGAGTAAGAAACCTGATTTTATTAAATCGGGAGACAAGGTTCAATATTTTATTAAACTAGTTTCAATCAAACCAAAAGACCTAGTTCAAAAAGAACAACAAGCACTCTTTATGAAGCAGATGAAAGAACAAGAGGTAAAACAAAAAGCTGCTGCAGCCAAGCAAATGATTGTTGATGATAAAGCGTTGAAAGCATATTTCGTCAAAAATAAAATTTCACCAATTAAAACAGCGTCAGGCCTTTATTATTCCATTTCAAAAGAAGGACCAGGTGAAATGGCCTTGAATGGCGATAGCATTACAATGAATTACACCGGAACATTATTGGACGGAACAAAATTTGATAGTAATGTAGATACAGCATTTCACCATGTACAGCAATTTAATTTTGTATTGGGTCGTGGAGCGGTAATTAAAGGCTGGGATGAAGGAGTTGCATTATTAAAATCAGGGTCAAAAGCAACATTCTATATACCATCACCCCTAGCTTATGGGCAACAGGCCCGACCAGGTGGAGGAGCGAATCCAAAAGGAATTCCGGCCAATTCAATATTGTTGTTTGATGTGGAATTGGTAAGCAGTAAGCATCCGACACCACCGCCACCTGTTGAAATTAAAGCAGCGAATGTAGACTCGATAAAGGGTTCGGTAGCTCCAAAGGAAAAAGAAATAAAGGAGTAGAAGGTAAAGAAGTTAGCTTGCTTTTTTTACAACATTCATTTATAAAATTTTTTGCAAAAAGAGCGTTTAAAAGGAGAAGCAATAAAGACTAAATTGTTCCATTGTGGATGATGCAATATTGACAGATTGCAAGAAAATGATAGGTGCTGGTAATTAAAAATAATCTTCTTCAGTATGTAAGGGCTGTTGTAGTAAAATGCAGCAGCCTTATTTTATTATTTTATAGCTTTACAAAATCTTTCATTTTCATTTCCACTATCATGATAACAATACATTTAACTACGCTCATCAATGCACCAATAGAAACCTGTTTTGACCTAGCAAGAAGTATTGAAGTACATCAGCAATCTACTGCACGTACAAATGAAAAGGCAATAGCAGGAAGAACTTCGGGACTGTGTGAAGCAGGCGATATCATTACATGGCAAGCTACTCATTTTGGCATCAGACAAAAGTTGACCGTAAAAATCACAAAAATGAATAGACCTTATAGTTTTGAAGATGAAATGGTGAAAGGTGCGTTTTCATCTATGAAACATATACATACATTTACCACAAAGTCAAATCAAACATTGATGACAGACCAATTTTCCTTCGGTGCACCGCTTGGCATTCTGGGAACGCTTGCAGAAAAACTAGTCCTAAAAAAATACATGACAACCTTTCTGATTGAAAGAAATGCTATGATAAAATCATTGGCAGAAACCCAAATTAAATAACAAATTATTCTTCAATTCGCTTTGCTATCATTGTAATAACCATGATTGCCTTTCATAAAAATTATTTTCTTTATTTCATCTTACTCCTTTTTGTAGAAGTAATGATTGCTTTGTTTGTAAACGACCAAATCATTCGCCCTTTTGTAGGAGATTTTCTGGTTGTGATTCTTCTATATTGCTTTGTAAAAGCCTTTTTCAAAACATCTATAAATTCAACCGCTATTGGTGTTTTGATTTTTGCTTATATTGTAGAAGGATTACAATACCTTCATATAGCAAAACTGCTTGGGCTTCAAAACAATCGTATGGCAGTTGTTATTATAGGTAATTACTTTCAGTGGTTAGATATTTTGATGTACACGCTTGGTATTGCCACAGTAATTTTGATTGAGAAAAAAGTGAATAAATGATCTTTAAATAGAATGGTATGATACAATTTCTTCTAGCAGTAAGAAAACAATTTGAATACTATAAATTGTTGGGTGAGCAAACAATAGAGCGGCTTACAATAGAACAACTAAATTGGCAGTTCAACAATGAAAGTAATAGCGTAGCTATGATAGTCAAACACCTGCATGGAAATATGATTTCAAGGTGGACAGATTTTCTTACAACGGATGGTGAAAAGGAATGGCGAAACAGGGATAGTGAGTTTAATAATGATGATATGACTATCGATGAATTGTTGAAATTATGGCAGTCCGGATGGCAATGCTTGTTTGAAGCATTGCTGTCCATTACTGATGATGACCTCGTTAAAGTCATCTATATTCGAAACCAAGGACACACTTTAATTGAAGCTATCAACAGACAGCTAGCACATTATCCATACCATGTTGGGCAGATTGTTTTTATAGGAAAAATGCTATTAGATAATCAATGGACATCACTTTCTATACCTCGAGGAAATTCATCAGCCTTTAACCGAGAAAGATTTGAACATCCGAAAAGTATACACCATTTTACAGCTGAATATTTCCCCAACAAAAGCTCCTAAAAAATATACCAAAATGACCAAGAACAAGACCAAGAGCCAATTATAGTTTCACACCAATTGATACAAAGAATGTTCTGCCATCTCCTGGCAATGCACCGGGTCCCGGATACCCACCTGCCCTACGAGTAAAGTATCTCTGATCCATCAGGTTATTAATCCCTGTTTTTACATTGATTTGTTTACTAAATCTATAAGAAACTGTAAGATCAGATATGGCATAGGAAGGAATAAGTCCGGTCTGTCCATTGGCAGCAACTGCCTCTGTATTATTTGCATCGCTGAAGGTAGACCCTACATAACTATACTGCAATGTAAGCAACACATCATGACAGCCTGCAGAAATGCCACCTCTGAAAATATTATCTGGTGCATTTTCGACTTTTCTACCTTGAATATTTTTGTCTTTGTGCGTACTGCTATAGTGAGCATCCAAATAGCTGTACGATCCGAAAATACTTAATTCAGATTTGTTGTTCATCGAAAATGCTCTCGCTATATTAAGTTCGGCATATCCTTCAAAACCTTTGCTAGTACTTGCGCCAACATTGGTTACAAGTATTCGGCTTACAGGTACAGAACCTGAACTATCTATAAATGAAACATTCCCCACTCTATTATTGTATTGAAGATAAAATCCGCTGACATCGAACTGCAAATAGTTCCCAACTTTGCCGCGATACCCAAAGTCTATATTGTAGCCTTGCGCATCTTTCAAATCAGGATCTATAAGGTTGGTTGAAGGAGGTGCTTGTAAATTGGCAAACTGTATAGGGCGGTATGCTTGTGAATAATTAGCATAAACTTCCGTTTCTTTAGTCAAATGAAATTCTGCCCCAACACCTGCTAAAACAAAGCTGCGACTGCGTGATATATTTTGCAAAATAATAGGCAACCCTGTTGCATCATTTCCATTAATTCCAGCTGCGGAACCTTTAAGCCATTCGTATCTGATACCAGGAATAATGAGTAATTTTTTGCCAAGGCGGAAAATATTTTCTGCAAAAGCAGCAATATTTTGTGACTTAAATTCTATATTTCTTGTGTAATCTTTTATTCCTACCATGTCATAATCAGTTCCGGAAGAACCTGAGCCATTTTTTACATCAGCATCTGCAAATCGATTCGTGGTTCCGGTGTACAACCGAATACCTGCTGAGATTGTATTGTTAAATTCGCCCAACCTATAGTCGGTAATGAACCTACTTTCCAATGCATAGTTTCTATATTGGTCTACATTTCGTACCCTGTTTGAATAGTTTAGCGTTGATGGGTTAATAGTATCCGATTGAAGTATGCCTAAAGATGGTGTAAATCCAATACTATTTCTGTCGCCTATAGTAGCAAATAATTTAGTGTTCCACCTTGTGTTTGGACTGATTTGGTAATTCAATATTAACGCAGGATTCGTCCACGTAATATCAAACCAATTACGACTTCTACAGCTTTTCTTAGGATCTGCGTTTGCTATTGAATCTATCAATCCGCCAGGCTGCTGACTCCGAATATTTGAACGCATGACTTCTACTGTCAGCGATACTTTTTGATTGAAGAAATAGGTCAATGTTCCAAACCCTGCATTTGTGTAGTAGTTACTGTTGGCTCTCCATCCATTTCCGCCTCTGTGATCAAAGAATGAATAATAATGAATCTTTGCTGTTTTACCGCCAACAGCATTGTAGGTATTAATCATGTTATTGCTGCCCAAAGTTTGTTGTGTTTCAAACTGAAATGGCTTTTCTATATCACTACCATTACGGAGAATGTAATTCACCATTCCTCCAAACTGCGGACCGTATTGCAAAGACCCTTGTCCTCTTACAACTTCAATCCGCTGTACCGCTTGCAATTGAGGGTTATAGTAAGCTTCAGGGTATCCAAATGGATCGGCAGCTATATCATATCCATTTTGCCTGATGTTGAACTCCCAGCTCCTATTCGGGCTAAGCCCTCTAGCTGCTATGCCAATCTGAATACCACTAGGATCACTTTCCCAAATATGAATGCCCGCTACTTTCGCCAATACCTGCCTCATCGTATTGGTCACCACATTTCCCTGTACATTATCCAACACTATTAGCGCATTTTTCTTGCCTGCATAAATATTTGTACCTACTATTTCAGGCATTTGCTGATAATCCATTTTGCTACCCTTACCTACAACAGTCACATCCTCTAGGTTGCTGTTTTTTCTTAAAGTATCTTGAACTTTGTTTGTTTCAGTCTGTCCTATTGCTGCTATTGAAAAAAAAACCAAACTCACTATCGCATTTATCGCTCTCATCATTTTACTTTTAATTGAGCGCAAAAGTGAGGGTAGAGAAATGAAGAGCGTTACGTTATTGGGAAATGCAATCTTCGCAATAAGGAAAACATTGAAACGGCAAAATGAACCTTGTTTTGAAATAAATAATAAAGGCTACCTTTTTAGGTAGCCTCTTTAAATATCTTTATCAAATTGTTAGTTTGCAGTAATTCTTACATCATCAAGCTGATAAGTAGATGTTTGAGCGGGATCGCCTCCTTCATACACAAATGCTATATAAACAGAGGTGCCGCTATAAGAACTTAAATCTACAATTGCATTTGTCCAATTGGCTGCATAACCTGTTGTAGTTCCTATTGAAATAGCAGCAGGTAAATCTGTCCAGGTTGCTGTCCATGGTGTATTAGAAGCACTGTTGTAGTTTGTTGAAATCTTTACTTTTAAAGTTGCGCCATTATTGAAACCATCTTTTGTTTTAAAAGTAAGTGTTTCAGTAGTTGAATTGTTTAAGTTAAAGGTTGGAGTAACCAACCAGCTTTTTACACTTGCCTGAGCAGAGCCAAAAGCACTTGCCTGCGCATATTTAGTACCGCCAAACAATTTGCCTTGAAACTTTAAAGTTCCAATTTCTGGTAAATTTTGCCAATCAGCAATAGCAATATCAGCATTAGTTGTGGTTCCTTCAAAATTTTGATCTAAAAGAGTGAGTGGGAAAACGCCACCAACAATATCGGCTGCATTGCGAATAGTCAATTGAGGTACTGCATTGTAGAGCGAAACGTATCCTGTAATGGAGGTAGCAGAAATAGGCATGGAATATCCTAAAGTTGTTCTTACAAAAGAAACAATAGATCCAGTTGCATCTACAACATTATAGTTGATACCAGCACTTGAAGATGAGCCTTGGGTTATAGTAACATTATTCAATTTAACCACAGTCGAAGACCAATCATTGATATTTGTAGGTATATTGATATTTGCTACTGTTGTTACCCTTGGTGTTACAGTACCGGTTCCAACAACTGTAGCCCTTCCAACATTATTAATTTGTAGGTCTCCATTGTATAGTTCTACTAGTAAACCAGAAATTGTAACCTTCAATTTATCACCCAATGAAAAATTGCCATTAGAAGCTGTAAGAAACCTCAATTGAATTCCGTAACCACTTGCATCTTGAATGCGATAATTGCCGGCTGATTCATTAGCAGTACTACTAACAATCACACCTTCTATAGCTGTGTAAGCAGGTATAGTTGTACCAGCACCTAAAGCCCTGATAGTTTGTATTGTTCTAACAACAACAGGCGTATTAGGGTTTGTTCCATCACAACGAATGCCCCACAATTTAAGATCTGATGTATCGCGTATCAATAACTGCTTGGTTGTATTATATACAGTATAAATAGCGTTCAGATTTCCGTTTCCTTGTGGAACCCGCAATCCCGCAAAGTTTGCATAAGCACTATTTCTAAAAATAATATTTTCCCCTGTACAGTTTTTAACTGTGATGTTTAAACTGCTTTTATTTGCAGATGTATCACCATATAAAAAGTCAAGTTGCTGATCCTGGACTTCATAATTATTGAGTTGTACAAGTACTCCTTGAAGGTCAACATTCAACTCTGATAAATTATTAATAACTTTCGGAACTACAGGAAGGTTTAGTGCTCCTCTGCGCGTATAGGTATTAACCAATGCTGATGGAATGCCGGAAACGGAAGGAACATTATTTGCAACAGTTTTTACACATAGTTTAAGCATTCCGTTTACGTTAGCTAACCAAAGACCCTTACATAGTACTGCCATTTCTCTACCAACGGGGAAATTAGTATATAATCCAGAAGCATCTAATTGTACTGAGATTGCACCGGTAGCATCCTGCATATAAAGCTCTTTATAAAGGTTGCCGCTCTTATCATTAGCTGATACAACACCAACAATAATGATATCTTCATTAATAGGAACGAAACTTCCACTAGCCCCTGCAATTGCTTTCAATTGTTTGATGGTACGATTTGCTGTTACACCAAGGTCTGTATTAGATCCAGGTTGATCGAATTGCTTATTACAAGCTGTAATGCCCACAGCAAGCATGGCAATAATAATAGCTGCCAAACCTGTTTTACTTAAAATTTTAGAAATGTTCATGTTATTATATTTAAGAATGTTTTTGATAAATTAAAATCTATAAGTTACACTTGCGAAATAGTTAATGCCATACGCATAGAAAAGCTTTGGAGGAAATTTATTTACCTCCTCGTTGTCTATTCGAAGTTGCTCAAATCCACCAGTAATGATATCCTTGTTGTTGGTAAGATTATTGATACCAACATTAAATGCAATAGTAGAACGATCTGCAATGCTTAAGCTTTTTGGAAGTCTCCAAGAATAGCCTCCAAAGAAATCAATAGTATATTGTGATTTCCAATCTGTCTGATATACAATATCTCTGTATTTAATGAATTCATCGGGTTTATTAATGTCAAGTCCATCAATGGCATTTGTTGTTCTGCGCAATGGATTAAACTCAAGAAACATTTGGTCGAAGAAACTTCCGCTGAGCGTAACGAACCAGAAATTAGGAGAACGGTAAGAAAAACCAGCAGTATAAGCCTCATGTGGAGTAGATGCTACTTTGAAATTCTTTGAATTAACAACCGCAGAGGTAATTACTTTGTTTGTATTATCGATAGTAACATTCATATTTTGACGGCTGCTATAGTAGTATCGTCCAATACCCGCGGCACCATTAAAAGTAACAGTCGGGGTTAACCGATATTCTATCCCGAATTCGCCACCAAAATGATTTTTATCAATATTGCTCAAAGCGTAGTTAACAAACGTATTGAATTCATCACTATAACCTGATATCACATTAAAGCCATTTCGGAATCGCGTATAATATCCAGAAGCTCTAAATTTTAGATTAGGTGCTGTATGAATGTATCCATACTCTATTGACTGAACTTTTTCACTGGAAATCCCATCTTGTAAATAATCTCTGGTTCTTGGTGAAATGTATGCATTGTCAAATAATGGTGCTCGTGTCATTATGGAACCATTGACATAAAAATAGTTGCGACCATTCATTTTATAGGTAGCACCGCCTTTAAATGCATAATTATTGAAATTATTAACTGATGACTTTCCAAATGAACTTTCTGGATAAAGACCATTCCTCACATTCCCCTTTCTGAAAAAACTGGTCCGGGAATACTCTACTGCACCAAACAAATCAAACTTGTTAAATTTCAAAACAGTCTGTAAAAATGAAGAGGCCTTTTGTATATTAATATCATAATCAAAGCCAAACTTATCGCCTACTTTTAATATTCTGTTTGGCTTATCAACATTATTCTGTGATGCCAAAGGATTGGTAGGAAAATCACGTTCTGCAAACTGATTTAAATCTACATAAAATTCACCTCCCAGCAGATCTTCTACTCTTTTGAAGTAATTATTGTTCTGCATCTGGTAAACAACCCCACCTGTAACGTCTATATGATCTCCAATTCTAGTGTTAATAACACTATTGAAACTGATCCTATTCGTATTTATGACTCGATCTTCGATAATATAGTGTGATCTACGACCACTAACATTGTTTCCAATAATACCATTGGCATCTTTTACAGTTTCAAAACTTGATCGGTTAGCATCGTACAACCTATCCCAGTTTATTTGGCTAACTGATGGGTCTGTTCTCCACTTTTCTGCAACCTGTGCAGCCATATTTGGATCATCTTGATAACTTGGCAAATAGCGATAATAATCCGGACGTGGATCTGCAGCATTGTACCAATCTATACCTGTTCCACTTCTTTCACCAAATGAATATCCGACAGCTGTACTAAGACTTGTGTTGTTATTAAACCTTAAATCGTGGGTGAGAATGATGTATGGCTGGTGTGTTTTACCGACATTGGCATTTCTTTTCTTGCCATTTTGATAACCCCAGACTGGATTATAATAGTGGTCTCCTGCCAAATCCTGAGATTCAACTATGCTTGATCCTTGCCTTCCATTTTCAGTAGGTGCGCCAAATACAGCCAATGAAAGCATGTTCTTATTGTTAAACCGCTTATCAATTGCAAGATAATAGCTATTGCTATTATAATATGTGCCAGGAATGTATCCTTCATCTGCATACCTGCGACTTCCTGCAGCTGTAAAAGCCCAACCTTTTTTACTTAATCCGGTTGAATGGCTTACACTCATCCGGTGATTATAGTTACGGTTTGAATAAGCATACCCAACACTTGTCTGTTTGCGCTGCTTGCTCGCCCTTGCATCAATATTGGTAGTGCTACCTATATCACCATATGCAAATGTATTTGGACGAAGACCCAAAGAAAGATCACGGTTACGCATTACATCATTCAGACCGCCCCACAAACCCCATGGTGTAAAACCATTGTCGAGGTTATCCATAGGTATGCCGTTCATATAAGTACTGAACATGTCAGCATCATATCCCCTAATACGAAAGCGAACTGCATTAAAATTGAAGGAGGCTGCATTAAAATAAGGATCTCTACCCGCAGTCAACACAGAAGATACATTCTGGGAACTTGCATCATTCAGATCATTTTCATCTAATGAAACTACTGGAATATTGTCTAGCAGATTGTCCTTTAGATCAGATACCAAGCTACTGTCACCTGATCGGTGGGTGGTGTCAGGTACAGGTTTATTCTCTGTCTGAGCAACGGCAGCATAGCTAGACAGTAATAAAAGAAGCAAAATCGATTTTCGCATAATAAAATTTATCAAGGCGGCAAAATTACAATTAATCATTGGTTTAACGCACTCTTCACAATCTCTTAACCCGAAAATGTGACCTACCCTCATAAATTCCTTGCTAGTCTGGTGTATGTTTGCACTTAGAACTGAAAATATGGAAAAGCTATATGTATTTTTTTTATTAATGATTGCATTGAATGTTTCTGGACAAAAGGTCCAGTATCGGGTAGCTATTGTCGGTTTTTACAACCTCGAGAATTTTTATGATACCATCGACAACCCAATAGTAAACGACAATGAATTTACGCCAAAAGGTGAAAAAAACTATACAGGAAAAATATATTGGAAGAAAGTAAAAAACCTTGCTACTGTTGTTTCTCAAATAGGAACAGATATTTCACCTGACGGAGTTGCATTACTTGGTGTAGCAGAAATAGAGAACGATACAGTATTAAATGATTTAGTTCATCATCCTTTGTTAGTGCAACGAAATTTGAAAATAGTTCATTATGATTCTAAAGATTTAAGAGGGGTTGACGTTGGTTTACTTTATAACCCTAAATATTTTACACCTGAAAAAAGCGATAAACTATTTATTAAGCTACCGAACTCAACCGAAGATAAACCGCGATATACTAGAGATGTGCTATGGGTACAAGGCAAATTAGATGGTGAAACGATTAATATATACGTCAACCACTGGCCAAGCAGGTTAGGGGGAGAGGTGAGAAGTTCACCCGGGAGAGAAGCAGCTGCCTTGGTTTGCAAAAAACACATAGATTCATTAGCAGCTATCGATCCAAACCAAAAGGTGATCATTATGGGTGATTTAAACGATGACCCGATCAGCCCAAGTTTAAAAGCAGTATTAAGAACTCGAGGAAACAAAGATGATGTGCGGAAAGGTGGTCTATATAACCCCTGGGTAGATATGTACAACAACGGATTAGGAACTTTGGGCTATCAGGATGCATGGAGCCTATTTGATCAGATTATTATTTCTTATCCATGGCTTTCTAAAGAGCAAAGTGGATTTTTCTTTCAAAAGCAGTACATTTTTAATAAAGAATACTTGGTAGAAAATATTGGTCGCTTCAAAAACTATCCTATGCGAACATGGGATGGCAATACATACCGAGAAGGATATAGTGATCACTTTCCAACCTATTTGGTATTTCTCAAAAAGATAGTAGCGACTCAGGCAGCAACAAAATAATTTAAGGCTCACATCAATTTACAATTGAATAAATAATAAAATAGTTGATCGAATCATCTGTCGCAACTGAGCTTCCATTGATGGAGGCATTTTATACCCTCCAGGGCGAAGGCTTTCATCAAGGAAGGGCGGCTTATTTTATTAGATTAGGCGGGTGCGATGTTGGCTGTTTCTGGTGCGATGTAAAAGATAGTTGGGATGCTGAAAAACATCCAAAAGCTGCCATTGACAAAATTGTTGACCAAGCAGCAGCATTTCCTGGCAGGCTAGCGATTGTAACGGGAGGAGAACCCTTAATGCACAATCTTGATGAACTTACAGAAAAGCTACATGCTGCTGGTTTTGAAACCAATATAGAGACATCAGGTGCTCATCTATTTTCCGGATCGTGGAACTGGGTATGCTTGTCTCCGAAAAAATTTAAAGCACCATTGCCGGAAGTACTTATTAAGGCAAATGAGTTAAAAGTTGTCATTTACAACAACAACGATTTTGAATGGGCAGAAACACATGCTGCATTGGTAAACAAAAACTGTAAGCTCTATTTGCAACCTGAATGGGACCGGTCGGCACTCATGACCCCACTGATCATTGATTATATCAAACTTCATCCTGAATGGGAGCTGAGCCTCCAGATTCACAAGTACATCAATGTGCCTTGATCTTCTTTCCTTACTTTTAACAAGAATGCTTGAAATCTTTTACGACCTTCATTTTACATGTATATTGTTTTTATGAAAAACATTTTCCTGCTTTTATGTCTTGTAGGCAGTTTTGCCACAAACGCCCAGCCTTTTGATTTATCGAAGGTTAATAAAAAGGCATTATATCTTTATGATAATGCAGTTGCAAAAATGCAGGATGGGCAACTAAAAGAAGCTATACCTATTCTGAAATCAGCTATTCAAATTGATCCAGGTTTTTTGGATGCTATTCTTTCCTTAGCCGGAATATATGGAGAATTGAAAGATTATAAAACTTGCGTTGAATATTATGAACAAGGAAAAAAAATAGATACAGCTTATTTCAAAGATTTCAATCTTCCTTATTCTATAAATCTTGCCGGGTTAGGTAGGTTTGAAGATGCATTGGTTGCCATCAATGAATTTTTATCCAATAACAATCTAAGCGATAGAAGTAGAAAAAGCGGTGAATATAGAAAGCATTGTTGGGAATTTGCCATCCAATACAAGGGCAAGCATCCTGCAACTAATTATGTTTTTGCGCCAAAAAATTTGGGTGACAGTGTCAATTCACGAAATAGCGAATACTATCCATCTTTCACTATAGATGATAGCTTACTGGTATTTACCCGAAAAACAGGTGGGAGGGAAGATTTTTTTGAAAGTGCCATTTCAAAAGAGAAAAGCTATAGTATATCTCATCTTATTAGGGGTGATATTAATGAGGAACCCTACAAAGGTGCTATTACTATTTCCCAAGATGGAGAATGGCTGATTTTTGCTGGAGATTTCAAAGAAGGGTTTGGAACATTTGATCTTTATATATCCTACTATACCCCAACAGGATGGAGTGAACCTGAAAACCTGGGAAGGAATATCAACACAGAAAGTTGGGAAAGTGCACCTTCTTTAAGCCCGGATAACAGAGAGCTGTATTTTACCAGCACCCAACCGGGAGGCTATGGTGCCGCTGATATTTATGTAAGTTACAGACAGTCAAATGGCAAATGGGGCCCATCCAAAAATCTTGGGCCAAACATCAATACCAAAGGGGACGATCAGGCACCGTTTATTCATGCAGATAATGCCACGCTATACTATACCAGCAATGGATTGGAAGGTTATGGCAGTTCGGATTTATATGTCTGCAGAAGAGGACCGGACAATCAATGGAGCATTCCTGAAAATCTAGGCTACCCCATCAATACCATTGAAAACGAAGGAACCTTGTTTGTATCTTCTGATGGCAAAACTGCGTACTATGCGAGTGATCGTTCTGATACACGCGGTGGTTTAGACCTTTATAGCTTTGAGCTTCGCCCCGATATCAGACCTGCCAGAACGCTGTACGTCAAAGGGAAAGTATATGATGCCACCACCAACAAAGGATTGCCGAGTGCTGTGAAATTGATTGATAATTTCACCCACAAAGCTGTTTCAAATGTGCAGACTGATGAAACTGGAAACTATTTCATCACACTACCTGTCGGAAAGGATTATACTTTCGTTGTCAATAGAAAAGGGTATTTGTTTTACAGCGAGGTTTTTCTGCTAAGTAAGAATGAAGCTGACAGCACTTATAGAAAAGATATTCCTTTGCAACCGATAACGATGAATGCAACTTTGGTGCTTAAAAATATCCTTTTCGAAACCAACTCAGCCACGTTGCAAGATATCAGCATTAACGAAATTGATCGCCTTTTACAACTCCTTGCCGATAACCCAACATTGAAGGTGCAGATTAATGGTCATACAGACAATGTTGGTAAGCCTGCGGACAACCTGAAGCTTTCTGCTAATCGGGCTAAAGCAGTAGTGGATTACCTTGTTGCCAAAGGAATAGCAACTACTCGCTTATCTTCTAAAGGATTTGGTGAAACAAAACCTGTGGCTGATAATAAAACCGAATCCGGTCGGTCTATGAACAGGAGAACAGAGTTTGAAGTCACTGGCCAATAACTATTTTCAACCTTAGTGGTTCATGTTCAACTTTTATTTATTTTCATGGCATGACAGACGACTTGCTGTACCAAATTGCATTAACGGATGTACCTAACATTGGCTCTGTACAATCTAAAATATTAGTAGAGTATTTTGGCAATGCCCGGGATATTTTTAGCGCCAAAAAACAATCACTTGAAAAGATTGATGGCATTGGAACCTTACGTGCCAAAGCCATAAAGGATTTTAATGGTTTTGCTGCTGCCGAAGAAGAAATTGTGTTTATAGAAAAATACAAAATTCAGCCGCTCTTCATGACCGATGCTGACTACCCTCAACGGTTGTTGCATTGCTACGATTCGCCTGTGCTGCTTTATTATCGGGGCAATGCAGATCTGAACGTTCCTAAAATCATCAACATCATAGGCACTAGAAGCAATACCGAGTATGGTAAACAACTAACGGAACAATTGGTAGAAGAATTGCAAAGCCTTCAGGTGCTCATTGTAAGTGGGCTTGCTTATGGCATCGACTCCATAGCGCACAAATCTGCAGTAACAGCCAACCTTCCAACGGTTGGGGTATTGGCGCATGGTATAGATAATATCTATCCTGTGCAGCATACAGCACTTGCCAAACAGATGATACAGCATGGTGGACTATTGACAGAATTTAAAAAACAAACCAAGCCGGATAAGCATAATTTTCCGCGTAGAAACAGAATTGTTGCAGGCATGTGCGATGCAACAGTAGTTATAGAAACTGCTTCAAAAGGAGGCAGTATGATTACAGCTGAAATTGCCAATAGTTACAACCGCGATGTGTTTGCTTTCCCTGGAAAAACGACCGATGTAAAAAGTGCTGGGTGCAATTATCTTATCAGAAGCAACAAAGCCATTTTATTAGAAACGACAGAACAATTAATTGACACCCTTGGGTGGGCTTCTAAAAAAGTGAAGAAAAAAGCGCAGAAAGAATTGTTCATTTCCTTTTCGCCTGAAGAACAAGTATTGGTTAATATTTTAAAAGAAAAAGACACCGTACACATAGATGAGGTTTATGCTAAAAGTGGAATGAACAGCAGTACGGTTGCATCCGTAATGCTCAATCTTGAATTTCAGAATGTAATTGGATCTTTACCCGGAAAGATGTACAAGCTTCTGTAAAATTGTGTGCTATTCATTAACCTTAGTAATTAATAGGATCCTTAAAGGTCATAGAAAGTCAGGATATTTTTCGTTCAAGGATAGATGGCGGATAAGCAACTTCAACCAAGAACAATCCTTGCGCCGGTGTTGCAAAGTTTGCTTTGCTGCAGTCCTTTGCTAGCAAAATTTGTTCGAAAGTTTTTAATGATGTTTTACCCCTGCCAACTAAAATCATTGTGCCGACCAAACCCCTCACCATTCCTCTTAAAAAACGATTGGATTGTACATAGTACTCTAAAGAATGTCCTTTTAGAATCCATTCACTTTTAGTAATAGTACATTGATTGGTAAATGCTTGAGAATTGAGTTTGGAAAAGGAGGTGAAATCTGTAAAATTAAAAAGTAATGCAGCCGCTTTATTTAGCAATTCAATATCCACATTGTAAGGATAATACCATGCAGTATTCGTAGAAAAAGGATCTTTCTTAGCAGTCAAACAATACCGGTATTGCCGATACAATGCATCAAATCTGCAATGTGCTTCATTAGGTACAGGAAAAATAGAACGCACTACAATATCTTTTGGCAATATGGCATTCAGATTATAAACAATGGCAGCATCAACAATTTGCGCAATATCAAAATGAAAAAAATTCTGCAATGCATGCACACCTGTATCTGTACGAGAGGATCCGGTAAGTTCTACCGGATGTTTCAACACAATAGACAAAACCTTTTCAATCTCTGCCTGTATGGTATTGGCATTCTTCTGCACCTGAAAACCTGCATAGGCCGTGCCTTTATAACTTACTTCGAGAAAGTACCGCATAAGATTTGCCTAACGAAGCATGGCATTGAAACGTTTTAAATAATAGGGATCTATGAAAACTGATTGTAGAAAATAATAATTCTCAGGATCAGAAGCATAATTGTAAGAGGCATCCAAAAACCGGTAGCGGCCTTCGTCTGACATAAATAATACTGATAATGCTTTTAACTGAGCTGTAGTAAAACACTTAGCATCAAATACTTTTTTTGCTTCTGAAATCATCTTTTCATCAGACATTTGGCCAAGCATCTTTTTTCTTAACTTATAAAAATCGTCGGCAGATGCAACTTCTACACAAATAACATTTGAAAAAGCAGGTTTAGTAGATTCAACTGTATCTACAGGGACAGCAGGTTCTTTATCGACAATTATATTTTCTTCAATAGGCTTACGCACTTCATGCGTTTCTACAATCACATTTTCAGGCTTAACAGGAGTAGAAGGTATAACCAACTTTATCGTATCAGCAGGTTTAGATTTTCCATCAATATAATACAATGCCAATCCTTCTTCATTTTTCACCTCAGATACTTTCTTTACTTCAGGCATTATTTCTGCAGCCTTAGGAGTTTCTGTATTTGCTGTAATTCGTCCGGCCTTAACGGTGGTCTTGTCTGTAATGTTAATAGTTAAAATCGAAGGAATTGTTAGCGGTACTTTTACTGCATTTTCTACCCATTCTGGTAATGCAGGTAAAGGTTGGGGCATTTCTACAACACCGCCCTTTATGGTGGTCTTATCAGCTATTGCTATTTTATAAACGCCCTCTATAGTCAGTGGCACTTTCACGGCATTGTCTGGCAAAGTTGCAGGTGGTGTTGGCAAAACTGTTTTTTCTATATTCTCTTTGGGCTTTTTATCAAAACTAATAATAGGCTCTCCATCAGCAGCAATAGGCGTTTGTGTTTGAATTGCTTTGGCTACATCTTCGGTTTTTGAAGGCGTTCCCATTGTTACTTCATATGTCTGCAGGTTAAACAGCCCCCAACCTTTTTCTCCAAAATTTTTCAGGTTGTAGCCAAGGTCTTTGTTTTCGATGGTGTATTGAAAGTTTTGCTCAGGAAATGCATTTTGTGCAAAACCAACGGTAACATTGTATTGACCCGCTACTAGTTTTGGAATAATCAAATAACCGGAAGTGGAAGAACTGTAAAGTTTTCCGTTTAGCTGCACAAAAAAAAGCTGATTATTGTCTGATTGAATATAGATAAAATGTTTTTCCTGTGCTGAAACCATGTTTAGCCCCACTAATAAAACAACAACGGTTAACAAATGCTTCATTGAAAATGGAGGGAATTTTGATTGTTCGCCTGCCGCAAAGCTATATAAAATGACCGTTCATATAGTAATAATGGGATCAACTACTTGTTTTTAACAATAAACCGATGTTACCAACTAAATTTGAGCACTTAGATTTTAGCTCATGAAGAAAAATTTATACTTCCCTTTGTTGTTTGTTTCTATGTTCATAGGCGGAATGCATGCAACTGCTCAATTTAAAGCTACAAGCAGCGATGCCTGGAAAAAGTTATACAGGGAAACTCCCGAAAAAGTAAATGATTTGGTACACACCAAACTCGACGTACGGTTCGATTACCAGAAATCTTACCTCTATGGCAAAGAATGGGTGACCCTCAAACCTCATTTCTACACAGTAGATACATTGGTTTTAGACGCAAAAGGGATGAACATCAACCAAGTTGCCTTGGTAAAGGGTGCCAATATTGTAACTCTTGCCTATACATACAAAGACAGTATGTATCTGCACATCAAATTGGACAAGGCTTACACCCGAAGCGAAAGCTATACGATTTACCTTGACTATACAGCCAAGCCCGACGAATACAGGGCAAACGGAAGTGCAGCTATTAGAGATGCAAAAGGATTGTACTTTATTAATCCACTTGGCAAGGTAAAAGACAAACCAATAGAGATATGGACACAGGGTGAAACAGAAGCTTCATCCGTTTGGTTTCCTACCATTGACAAGCCGAACCAAAAGACCACTGCCGAAATTAACATGACAGTACCTGCTAAATATGTTACACTTTCTAATGGGTTATTAACTGCCCAAAAGAAAATAAACGATAGCACACGCATCGACACATGGAAAATGAATCAACCACATTCTCCCTATTTGTTTTTTATGGGGGTAGGCGATTTTGCTATAGTAAAAGACATTTATAAAGGCAAAGAAGTGAGTTATTATGTAGAAAAAGATTTTGCAAATGCTGCACGGGGCATTTTTGGTCTTACTCCGGAAATGATGGGCTTCTATTCCAAAATATTAGGAGTAGAATATCCTTGGGATAAATACTCGCAGTTAGTTGGCCGGGACTACGTAAGTGGTGCTATGGAGAATACTACAGCTACCTTGCATTCGCAATTTCTTCAGCAAAACCTAAGACAGTTAACCGATGGTAATAAATATGAAGACTATATAGCTCATGAACTGTTTCATCAATGGTTTGGCGATTTGGTAACTGCCGAAAGCTGGAGCAACATCACTGTAAACGAAAGTTTTGCTAACTATAGTGAGGTGTTGTGGGACGAATACAAATGGGGTAAAGATGCAGGCGGCAAGCGCAATTACACTGATATGGGGGCCTATCTTCAGGGACGTGCCGATGGAAAAAACCTGGTTCGTTTTAACTATCGTGATAAAGAAGATGTTTTTGATCTGGTGAGTTACCAAAAGGGCGGAAGAATACTGCACATGCTTCGAAATTACGTTGGCGACAGTGCATTTTTCAAATCGCTGAATTTATACCTGACCCGCAATAAATTTCAAAATGGGGAAGCTCAACAACTGCGCCTGATATTTGAAGAAGTAACCGGCAAAGACCTCAATTGGTTTTGGAACCAATGGTATTATAGCAATGGTCATCCAAAACTAGACATCAAGTACAGTTACGACGAAGCTTTAAAAAAAGTAAAGGTCATTGTAACACAAAAGCAATCTGAAGATAAATTTTTCAAGCTGCCTGTAGCTATAGATGTATATGCCGGTGGCAATAAGACTCGATACAATGTGTGGGCTGAAAACAAAAGCGATACCTTTTCTTTCTCAGCTGTTAGCAAGCCAGACCTGATAAACTTTGATGGAGATAAGGCATTGCTTGCAGAAACCGAGGAAAATAAAACGATGCTCGAATACCAATATCAATATGCGCATGGTGGTCAATATGCCGACAGAAAAGAAGCATTGGAATATGCATTGGAAAACAAGGAACAGACAGGTGCAAAAGCCATTATTTTGAAAGCATTGAGTGATCAATACTACGACCTCCGTAGCGATGCATTAAAAGGCCTCAATTATGCCGATTTGGATGTACCCAATATAAAAGTGGTTGAACAAATTGCCAAGACTGATACAAAGCGCCTAAACCGTGCAACAGCGATAGAAATACTAGCTGATGCTGCCAATAAAAGTTACATGGATTTATTTGAAAAAGGCGCAACCGATTCCTCTTATTCTGTAGCAGGGGCTTCGTTGGCTGCATTGTCTGTGTTAGATGAAGCAAAAGCGATGGCGATGCTGCCCGAGTTGAAAAAAGATGCTAAAGGAAAACTATCCAATGCCATCAAAGAAGTAGAAGCATTGACTAAGACTGATGCAGATTTTGATGAAATGACGGCGGCATTTAACAGTGCACGTGGTTTAGAAAAAATCAAACAATACAAAGCATATGTCAACTTTTTGGGAAATGTAGAAAATGCGGAGAATTTCGAGAAAGGCATAGATAAAATTGTAGCACTTAGAAATATGTTTGGTGGGTTTGAGCCTTCTTTTAAAACGGAAGTGAACCAACAACTACAAAAAATAAAGAAGAAGAAACAGCAAAAACGTACCGACATTAATGCAAGTGTTATGGATGCACAAATAGCATATATAGATAGTAAGCTAAAGTAATTATTGATCAACTACTAAATGAAAAGGCTCACCCTAAACGGTGGGTTTTTTTATAAGAAGAAATGGTGGTTAGGTGTAAGGTTTTGAATGCAGATTATGGGATGTAACGCAGATTGTTGTGGTATTTTGGTTTTGAGTAGATTAGTTTTTTTGCAAAGGTCCCAAGCTACAAAGTAGAGCCAAACGAGTTAAAGATAGGTTGCATTCAGTTTCAAATTAAGTGCAAAATTAATTAGGCTAACACGAAGGGTTCAAATGTTTCTAGCACTAAATATTTTAAAAAGGTCATTCGACTTCGTTTGGACGATTACAACGCAACCATGATTTTTTGTAAATATTAATTCACGTCGGGATAAACAACAATAAGACCAACACAGTAGGGTCCATCATATGCAGGAGATAAATGTGTCAGAATGCCTAGCAATGAAGAAGCAAGTTTCTAAGTTGCCAATAAAATGAGTAAGAAAGCAATAAACTAGTATTTTTATGTAGATACTAACCTGCAATAACTCATCTGCTAAAATATTTTTCAATTTTATTTAATATTGTACGTTTACACTGCAATAAAATAATCTTTCTTATAAATAAATATGGCAATTAATTTAAAATATTGCAGGAGAATTGGCTTATCAATCTTTTTGCTATTGATTTCATTAATGCCAACTGCAGCCCAATTTTATACTGTCACATATGAATCTATTTTTCCGGCTACCAATAAAGAAGGAACAATAATTTATAATACTCCACTAAAGTCTGTTTTGACTATAAACGACTCAGTTTCTTATTTTGAATTATTTAGGCCTAAAGAGAAAGAAAATTTTAAGAAGCCCTTGGGTAGTGTTTTCAAAAGCCATTCCATATACATTAATTATTCAAAAAATGTATTAATGTACATGAGCTCGCCTTATAGTGTTGCTAATTTTATTATTCTTGACACCATTCCCATTTTCGATAAAGAAATAACTGACAAGGAGAAAGAAATACTTGGGTATAAATGTAAGAAAGGGCTATTGTACGTGTTTGGCGATGTGGCAGAAGTTTGGTTTACTACTGAAATTGAATGCAATGCAGGGCCGGATTATTATCTTGGTTTTCCTGGTTTGGTTTTAGAGTACTGCAGAAAAGGTGGTAGTAAAACAACTGCTACAAAGCTTGAGTTTAAGACAAGGAAAATTGTTTCACCGGAAGGTCTGGGCAAAATAATTACAAACCAAGAATTTGATGAAATAAAAGCCTATCTCCGTGAAAAAGTGGGGCACTAAACAATTATAAAATTTCCACCTGTCCCCTCAACAAATCTTCAAATTCATCACGCTTGCGAATGATCATCGCTTTTCCATCTTTCACCAATACCTCCGCAGGTCTTAGCCGGCTATTGAAATTGCTCGACATTTCAAAGCCGTATGCTCCGGCATTGTAAAAAACCAACAGATCCCCTTCACGTACTTCATTAAGCTTTCGATCCCATGCAAAAGTGTCCGTTTCGCAAATGTTTCCTACTACAGTATAAATTCTTTCAGCACCATTGCTATTTGTAATGTTTTCTATTTGGTGATAGCTTTCGTAAAACATAGGGCGAATGAGGTGATTGAACCCACTATTAACCCCCACAAATACAGTAGCTGTTGTTTGCTTTATTACATTGGCTTTTACTACAAAATAGCCCGCTTCGCTTACAAGATATTTTCCCGGTTCAAACCACACTTGTATTTTTTTTCCCGTTTCTTCTTCAAACAATTTAAATGCAGCTGCTACCTTTTCTCCTAACTGATTTACATCTGTTTCAGGGTCTCCGTGTTGATAAGGTACTTTGAACCCGCTTCCAAGGTCAATAAACTGCAGGTTATTAAAATGCCTTGCCAAATCAAACATCACTTCCAACCCTTCCAGAAAAACGTTCACATCTTTGATCTCGCTTCCGGTATGCATGTGCAATCCCGTTACGTTAAGGTTTGTTGTTTTTGCAATTCGTTCTATATGCCTCAATTGGTGAATGGATATCCCAAACTTACTATCTACATGACCGGTCGAAATTTTATAATTGCCACCCGCCATGATGTGGGGATTGAGGCGAATGCAAACAGGGTAGGTATTACCATATTTATTACCAAACTGCTCAAGGAAAGAAATGTTGTCTATGTTGATATGTACACCCAATGCCTTACCTGATTCTATCTCTTCAAAATCAACACAATTTGGAGTGAATAATATATCCTGAGGACCAAACCCTGCCTGCAATCCTAGCTTTACTTCATTAATACTTACGCAATCAAGTGAAGCACCAATCTGCTTCATCAACTTTAATATATTGATGTTGGTCAGTGCCTTACAAGCATAGAAAAATCTGGAATTACACCCTTTAAATGCATGAACCAGTTTATGGTATTGAGCTACTATTTTGGCTGCATCGTAAATGTAAACCGGTGTGCCAAATTCGTTGGCTATTGCAGCTAATTGCTTGTGAGAAAGGCTGTGATTCATAGAAAGTAAAAGTATTGAATAATTGAAAGCCTTAGAAATAAAGGTTGAATAGTAACTAAGATTAAACCAATTGGAATTTCAACCAACAATATATTATACCTCAGAAATAGGGTCAGCGCTAGAAGTGCCATCTTGAGGAGCGGCATCACTGTCAGGATTTTCACTCAGTTCTGTTGAAGGAGTTTCACTAACTATTTTATCAGCCACATCCTCCATCCTAATGGATATTTGGTCAGTTTGTTGAGCTATTTCTTCAGATGATTGTTGTTCATTATTCGCCTCACTAGTTGGTTCAACTTGTTGAATAATTAATGAACCATCATCGCTAACCAACAAAGTAGTTGTATCCTCTTCCATTTCTACATGCTGATTCATCCCTTCGTGAATGAGTGTTCCCTGAATGCTTTGCTCCGCCAATACTTCCTTAATCTTCGGAAGATCTGCCGTTGAGTTGAGGCCAAAGTAATCCATAAAAGATTTGGAAGTATTGTATACTAGCGGTTTACCAGGTAATTCTTCATTGCGACCGCTAATGATTATGAGTTCCTTTTCCAACAACTTCTGTACAGAATAATCGCTGTTTACCCCTCGTATCGCTTCTACTTCACCCTTGGTTATCGGTTGTTTGTAAGCAATTATTGCAAGGGTTTCCAAAGCAGCATTTGAGAGGCGTTTTAAAAATTTATCACCATTTAGTTGCGCTACCGTTTTATAGAAATCACGCTTGGTCAAAAATTGAAACCCACCACCGCTTTCCCTTATTTCAAATGGATAAAACTCAGCATTGTACTTTTCGCTTATGCCATCAATACATGCTTCAACCTGGTCAAGCGATATGCGCTCTTCCATAAAGCCGAAAGCATTATTGATGAGTTCAACAATATCTATTGCAGTCAATGGTTTATCACTCGCAAATATGAGTGCTTCTATATGTGGGATGATGAGCGAAAGTTCCATGTTTGTTAAATGTGCTATTGTTCAAAAGCAAAAATGTACCTAAGAATTTTGTGCATAGTAGTTATTTCAGCACATCATCCATTGGCACATTTATTTTATCCATTCAGTGCTGCAGCACCACTCACTATCTCTGTAAGTTCTGTAGTGATGGCTGCCTGCCTTGCACGGTTGTAAGAAATCTTTAGACCTTTTAATAATTCATTTGCATTTTCACTTGCCTTATCCATAGCAGTCATACGGGCACCATGCTCACTTGCATGTGCATCCAATACCGCTTTGAATAATTGAGTATTGAGTATCTTAGGCATTAACACTGCAATCAATTCTTCTTTTGCAGGTTCAAATATGAAATCTGCCTTTTTTTGTCCTGCTATAGCTTGAACCTTAGGAATTGGCAAAAATCTTTCAACAACAAATCGCTGTGTAGCAGCATTTTTAAATTCGCTGTAGACCAATTCAACTACATCAAATTCTTTGTTACTAAAACCTTTTACGGCAGCTTCGGAAGCTGCCTGTACTGTTTCAAATTTCAGATTGAGAAAAACATCTTTGAAATCTGCATTTGTTTTAAAATTCTGTTTAGTGAGACTTTCCCAACCTTTTTTTCCAATATTCCAAATAGTGACATTGCCTTTTTTCTGCTGTGCTGCATATTTGGTAGCTATGGTTTCTTTAGCCAATTTTATTATGTTAGCATTGTAACCTCCAGCCAATCCGCGATCGCTGGTGATGACTATTATTAGCACTCTGTCATTTCCCCTGTCAACTGCCAGGTCACTTCCACCTTCTCCTTCGCTTCCACTCACAATATTACTAAGCATTTCTTGCAATTTCTTTGCATAAGGACGCATTTGAACAATGGCATCCTGTGCACGTCGCAATTTGGCAGCACTCACCATTTTCATGGCTTTGGTAATCTGTTGGGTACTTTGTACACTCTTAATACGGTTACGGACTTCTTTTAACTGGCCACTCATATAGAATTATTTAAATCTCAAAATCGGCTGCAAAGGTAAGGATTGAGAGGGAAAACCCAAGGGACAATTTGAACCTGCTTTTGCAACCAATTTTTTATTTTTTTTGGTAAATCTGGTAAAACCAAATATTAACAACCCGATCTTCTCTATATTTTCTATGTCTCAAACCCAATTGCTACCTTTGCGATCCTGTCAAATTGGCTAAGTAATATCATTTAGCACCATATTTGACAACTTTTATACTTTTTGAATTTTATATAATAATCAATATGTTAGGTTTCGTAGCAAAATTATTCGGAGGAAGTAAATCACAGAAAGATGTGAAACTATTACTCCCCATCGTAGAAAAGGTTAATGAGCATTTTCAACAATACCAGTCTATTTCCAATGATGAATTAAGAAGCAAGACCATAGATTTTAAAAATCGAATCAAATTGCATCTGCAGGAAATAGAAACTCAAATTGCTGATTTAGGTAAGGAAGCAGAAGAGTTGTCAATCGAAGATATCTCAGGGCGCGACCTTATTTTTCAACAAATTGACAAGCTTAGAAAGCAACGTAATGAGAAAATTGAAGAAGCACTAAAAGACATTCAGGCAGAAGCGTTTGCCGTAGTAAAGGAAACGGCCCGCCGATTTTCTCACAATCCTGAACTAACCGCTACTGCAACGGACCTTGACCGCGAACTCAGTTTAAAAAAGCAGCATATAAAAATTTATGGCGATAATGTCACATTTAATAGTACCTGGCAAGCCGCAGGAAATGATGTAACCTGGAACATGGTCCATTACGATGTGCAATTAATTGGCGGTAGCGTTTTACACCAGGGAAAAATTGCGGAGATGGCGACAGGTGAAGGTAAAACCCTTGTTTCTACTTTGCCAGCATATTTAAACGCATTAGCCGGCGAAGGCGTACATATTGTAACGGTGAACGACTATCTAGCCAGAAGAGATAGTGAGTGGAATGGTCCCATTTTTGAGTTTCTGGGAATGCGAGTAGATTGTATAGACAAGCACCAACCTAATACGCAAGATAGAAGAAATGCCTACCTGGCAGATATCACTTATGGTACCAACAATGAATTTGGATTTGATTACCTCAGGGATAATATGGTGCACACACCTGATGAAATGGTGCAACGCAAACACCATTATGCAATGGTAGATGAGGTTGATAGTGTATTGATTGATGATGCCAGGACGCCATTAATTATTAGTGGACCTATCCCCCGGGGTGATGAACAGGAATATCAATCGCTTCGTCCTCGAGTACAACAATTGGTGGAAGCTCAGAAAAGAGTAACCAATCAATTTCTCATAGAAGCAAGGAAAAAATTTGCTGAAGGAAATGATGATTCTAAGGATGGTGGTCTTGCGTTGATGAGAGCCCATCGCGGCTTGCCAAAAAACGGCGCTTTGATTAAATTTTTGAGTGAGCCTGGTATTAGATCAAAGTTGCAAAAAATAGAAAATCATTACTTGGCAGATCAGCAAAAAGAAATGCCGAAGGTTGATGCTGAACTTTTTTTCCATATTGATGAAAAGAACAACGGTGTGGAACTAACAGACATGGGTATTCAAATGATTACCCGTTCTGGTGAAGATCCTACCTTCTTCATTTTACCGGACATTAGTATTCTTTTAAATGATGTGGATACAAATACTTCATTAAGTCCGGAAGAAAAACTGCAAAAAAAGGAACTGATCCTAAATGATTATTCCTTAAAAGCAGATCGCATACATTCCGTTCAGCAGTTGCTTAAAGCCTATACGGTTTTTGAAAAAGATGTAGAGTACGTGGTAATAGACGGAGCTGTAAAAATTGTAGATGAACAGACAGGTCGTATTATGGAAGGTCGTCGATATAGCGATGGCCTGCACCAGGCAATTGAAGCAAAAGAAAATGTAAAAATTGAAGCGGCAACTCAAACCTACGCAACCGTTACTCTGCAAAACTACTTCCGTATGTACCATAAACTGGCCGGTATGACCGGTACAGCAGAAACGGAAGCTGCAGAATTATGGGATATCTACAAGCTGGATGTCGTTACCATTCCTACCAACATCCCTGCTATTCGCAAGGATGAACAGGATTTGGTGTTCAAGACAAAAAGAGAAAAGTACAAGGCAGTTATAGAAGAAATAGAAAAGCAAAGAAATCTGGGTCGTCCATTGCTTGTGGGTACCACTAGTGTAGAAGTAAGTGAACTGCTGAGTCGTATGTTGAAGCAAAAACAAATTCCTCACAATGTTTTGAATGCAAAACAACATGCCAGAGAAGCTCAAATAGTAGCAGAAGCAGGTCTTCCGGGAAATGTAACCATAGCAACCAATATGGCAGGTCGAGGTACCGACATCAAACTGGGAACAGGCGTAAAAGAAGCTGGAGGTTTGGCCATCATTGGTACAGAAAGACATGAAAGTCGCCGGGTGGACAGGCAGTTGCGCGGACGGGCAGGCAGACAGGGAGATCCAGGATCATCCATGTTCTTTGTTTCATTGGAAGATGACCTGATGCGTATGTTTGGTAGTGAGCGTATTGCAAAAGTAATGGACTTCGCTGGTTACAAAGAAGGAGAGGTGATCCAGCACAGTATGATCACAAAAAGCATAGAAAGAGCACAACGCAAAGTTGAGGAAAACAACTTTGGCATTCGAAAGCGTTTGCTTGAATATGACGATGTGATGAATAAACAGCGGACTGTTATTTATAGTAAACGTAACCATGCTTTGTTTGGTGAAAGGTTAGCGCTGGATATTGACAATGGATTTTATTCTGTAGGTGCCGGATTGATTGCCGGATATAAAGATCAATCTGATTTTGAAGGTTTTAAAATGGCCGTGATTGTCAATTTTGGTATTGATACTTCCATAACCGAAGAAGAACTCAGTAAAGTAAACGAGCAGGAACTGGCTGAAAGGCTTTATCATGAAGCGATGGTTAACTACCAAAGGAAGAAAACGGAAGTTGGAAATAATGCATTGCCGATCTTTAAAAACATCCGGTTACAACAAGGGCAGCATATTGAAAACGTAGTTGTTCCATTTACAGATGGAAGAAGAGGAATTCAGGTTGTTGCAAACCTGGGTAAAACAATTGATTCAAATGGTATGGAATTGACGCAGGCTTTAGAGAGAAATGTTGCACTCAATTTCATTGATGATTCCTGGAAGGAACACCTGAGAGCAATGGATGATTTGAAACAAAGTGTACAGACTGCGTCTTATGAACAAAAAGACCCGCTTGTAATTTATAAAATGGAAGCATTTGGTTTGTTCAAAAAACTCGACGAGCAAGTCAACAGAGATATTGTTTCCTTCTTGTGTCATTCGGGCATACCTGTAGAACAAGAAAAGCCAGCCGAGAAACTTATTCATGAAGGTCAGGAAAAGAAGACGGACATGAGTAAAATGCGAATCAATAAGGATGATATAGATGCGAGAGGTGATGATTATGCAGCGAATGAAAACGATTATTATGATCCCTCAGGAGCAGCAGTTAAGCAACAGCCAATAGTTGTCGGTCCGAGAATAGGCAGAAATGATCCTTGCCCATGCGGAAGTGGAAAGAAGTACAAGCAGTGTCACGGAAAGGATTTGTAAAATTTTATTTGTTTTACTTTTTCGATGTCCAATAAAAAGTGCATTTAAAAAAAAGTCACAATAAAACAATTGTTTCATTGTGACTTTTTTGTTTTTGGAGGATAATCAGACTTACCAAAAGTTTTTGGAATTAAATATTTGCATCAGCAATGATGCCTAGTGATTTTTCAATTAACCGTTCTACAGCTAATGCACCATCTTTTGAAAACTGCTTAACGATTCGATTGGCAACTATTGCATTGAGGCTGAGGCAACGATGACCAAGCGATTTCCCCAACCCATAAATAGCAGAGCTTTCCATTTCAAAGTTGGAAATTCTATGGGTATCAGATTTGAAACTCGTAAGCTTATCAATTAAGCCTGGA
>JANMZN010000348.1:0-2811 GCA_031383285.1 Segetibacter sp. | reverse complement strand
GTCTCCGCTGCCCGTGGCTGCATTTACCTTTATCCAAGACAACAGTTGCGAAGGCATTCCTGTTTTCTTTAGCAACCAAAGCACCAACTTTGTCTCTTCTTTTTGGGATTTTGGAGATGATGCTAAAAATACATTGGATAGTGTGCAGAGAGTGTATGTTAATGGTTCCTATTTACCTAAACTTGTCGTTACCAATGCCAACGGCTGCAAGGATTCTGTCACGCATACCATTACTATTCAAGAAAATAAGTTGTATGGAAAACTTGATTTATTAACGTCAAACTCCGCTTTTTGTGAAGGAGATTCTACAGGTTTATTTGTTGATAACAATTCTACAGGGTTTCCTAACTACTATGTTTGGCACAACAATCTGACCCGTATAGACAGTGGTGCTTCCCCTACTAAAATAGTTAAAAGGTCAGGCTACTATTGGGCTACGGCATTCGATGCATTTGGGTGTTACTATGCTACGCCACCGGTTACCATAGTTGTTACGCCCCTACCCGACCCGGGCATCAATGGCATCTACAAAAAATGCCACAACAAACCTTTTACGCTCAACGGCTATGAGGGCGATGAGTACGGGTATGATTGGACAAGAACACACCAAGGGGTTACCGTGGGGTTAGGCAATAACCCATTTATTGAACAGACCTTACCCGCATCGGATTCGCCTTATGTTTACCAATTGACCATCACCTCTCCGGTATTGGGATGCAGCAAAACTAAAAGAGCAGGTTTTTTTGTAGCCTATCTGCCACCTGCACCAGTTATCGCTTACGGTATAGAGTGCAACGAAGCTTACGCTATATCGCTACAGGCAACCTGCGACACTTTGGGCACTTTCAATTGGAGCAATGGCATGAATGGACCCAACATAACCGATAGAATGGGTGGTTTTTACAAAGTATGGTTTACAGATGAATATGGCTGCATCAGCACCTCTGAAATAGATGTGCCTAAGCGGCCGTTGGGTTATATGTGGACCTTTCCGACCGGATGCTATACGCGGTGCCTGCCTGATACAGGCATTCTCATGAGCGGTCCGATAGAACCCTTTTATCATTGGCAATATACCGTAGCAGATAGCAGCTATATACAAGGCAGCCAGGTAGTTGCACCGCTCATACTTGGCCCATCCGGACCTTATGCATTCATGTTGCAAAACAACTATTGTGCAGATACCGTTGGTACACTTGATTTTACTATACCGGCAGAATGTTCAGAGGATGTGGATTGTGGCAGATTTCAAGTTGGCATAAAAAAAGTAAACACAGATACATCATGCAAGGCAAGTTTTATAATTAATATAGGCAATAATTCACCTTTCCCCATCCCATATACGCTTAGTTCACCTTCACTGTCAGGTAGCTTTTCTCTACCAGGGGGAGTAGCGGCAACAGGCTTTAATAATTATGCACACACCTTTACTACAACGACTGTCTATTCCGGTCCCATCACGTTTGTTGTCAATTTTTGGCCCCCCTCCGGTGTTTGTACTGTTCCATTTACCATAGAAAATTTTGACTGTCCGGGCGGCAGGCAGGCACAGCGAACCAATAACATTGTTGTGCAAGATGCCCAATTGCGCATCGTACCCAATCCGTCGCGGGGCAGCACTACCATATCGTATCATTTAAACAAAGAAATGACCAAACCGATAAAACCGGTTATGGAGGTGTACGATATGCTCGGAAGAAAAAAACATACCCAAACATTGTCGGGTACCACAGGCAGTACCCTACTGAGCACCCAACAATGGGGCAGAGGAATTTACAACATTGTTTTACACGCAAATGGTAAAGTGTTAAAAACCGGCAGATTGGTGGTGCAATAACTTTTGTCAAATTTTATTTTTTTTAAAAGCCTTAATATGAAAAGTATTTTAATAGCCATCCTATTATTAACCGCTTGCGACGGCTATTGCCAAACATGGCAATGGGGTAAACGAGGAGGAGGATTGGACAACGACGAAATAATAGATATGACCACAGATAACGGAGGCAATGTATATATCCTCGCTAACGTACTAACCTACCCAACCCTAACAGGTGATACCGCACAAGGACCAGGCATCAGCTATGGTGCCTCCGATATGCTAGTAGCAAGCTATAGTTGCAATGGCACTTTTAGATGGAAAAAAACAATTGGGGGTCAAAGATTGGACTATCCTAATAGAATAGGCACAGATACTTTGGGGCATGTATTTGTTACAGGAAGTGTTGGTTCTGTTACCAGTTTCAATCAGGTAAAAGTTCACTTCGATAACGATACGATTTTACCTTATACTGCAAAAAAATCGCTGTTCATCATACAATATGATACAAGTGGCCAATTCAAATGGCTTAGGCAACCTACACCGGATACTAGCACATATACAGGCTCTACTTTTGAAGCAGGAGAAGCCATTGACCTACTAGTAAGCAATGATGGGAAAGCAGAAATTCTTTGCTATTTGAAAGCCGGGTTATTAGCAGGGGGAGGGAATTTTGTAGCAGACAGTGCAAGGCCGTATGTGCTTACCTATAATGCCGCAGGCAATATTGTAAGCCTAAAAAAACCACAAATGAGGTTCTTGAAATTTACTTTTGACAACAAACTTCGGTTGGCCAAAACGAAAAGTAATAAGTATGTAGTATCAGGAACCTTTGATGCTCAAACAATAGCCAATGGTTATAAATTTTACATGGGCAATAAGGAAATAACCCACACCATGTTTGTTGGCTATTTTGACAAAGATTGGAAATACATTTGGTCAAGAGAAAATGATACTACCGTTGGTCAACTGAGGTTTAAACCGGTAATCAATAA
>JANMZN010000342.1:0-3203 GCA_031383285.1 Segetibacter sp. | reverse complement strand
GCTTCAAGTATATGTAATTCTTCAAGGAAAAATTATTGAAAGAGGCTCAATATGGAAAGGTTTCTGGGAAAAAGACTTCAATATTTTGAAAGATGATGAAGGGCAAATAGATTATCTACCAGAAGAACTAACAGCCGCAATCAACACTAGGGCTATTGAAGCAATAAGAAAAGTTGGGAAACTTAACGAACCTCAGCTAAACAGCGAAGAAAGGAGTGCTTTGGCGCTATGTATTGCTCTTCAGTTCATAAGAACCCCAAGACACAGAGAGGAAATGGATAAAATGATTAGCCTTAATGTTCAAGATGCTATGCGTTTCGATCTTTCTTCACCAGACAAGGTTGCATTAAATAAAGAAGAGCTTCTGAAAGAGGTGCCAAAAAATGAAATGGAAGCTAAGATTTTGGAAGAAATTAGCATGATGTCGGAAGAAGAACTTAATGAGAAAGTTTTTAATGCTGTTCACGAAACAAAACTAGACATTGGATTAACAAAAACTGGTCACTCTAAAGGAATACTCAAAGTAGATAAGATTGCTGAGGAATTATATGAATTTGTCTTTCTATTTTTAATCGCACCAAAAGACACTTCATTTATAACTTCCGATAACGAAAGTGAGCAGATCTCAGAAGAAGCTATGAGTGAGACAGTTAAGGATTTGCGAAAACTTTCAGAACTTCTAAAAAACGTTATCCCTTATTGGAAATTTGCCGATCCACTAGAAAAACAGACTATTCTAAGAATAATCTTTTCAGAACTTATCGTTCACGAAAATAGCTTAGATTATAAGCTTACTATGGGATTTGAACCCTTTAAAACACGTTTTGTCACTCTTAGTGCCCAGGAAAGGACTTGAACCTTCACGCCTTGCGGCATCAGTTCCTAAGACTGATGTGTCTACCAATTTCACCACCTGGGCTTACTTTACAGTATATGAATGCTAACATAAAATACTTTTTTTGTATAGGAAAATCACCAGCGACTCTTTTAGCTTATATAGTCACTATATGCCTTAGCGTGCTACATTATAAATGTGAAAGATAATAAAATAAATCTTAATTGGACAGGAAAGCTCGCTTATATTGTAGGAATAATTGCAACTGATGGAAACTTATCACCAGACTTGCGTCATGTTGTTATTACGTCAAAAGACGAACAACTTTTACTTGATATAAAAGTCGCACTAAAACTCACAAGTAAAATTGGGAAAAAAAGTAATGGAAAATCGAAAGAAAAAAAGTATTTTGTTCTTCAAATAGGTGATAAAAGGTTTTATAACTTTCTTTATTCAATAGGTTTAACAAGACGGAAATCGCTGACTATTAAAAGGGTTAATGTTCCAAAAAAATATTTTAGCCATTTTTTGCGAGGTTGCCTTGATGGTGATGGGAATATTGACTTGTTTAGTCACAAGGAGTCGAAAAATATTCAATTAAGGATTCGCCTTGCATCTGCTAGCTTTGATTTCCTTACTTGGCTTCACGAAACTATGATCTCATCATATGAGGTAAAGGGGGGCTGGATATACTCTCAAAAAAATAAAACCTGGCATGTTCTTACTTATGGAAAAGCTGACTCACTCATTCTTCTTCATCATATTTATAAAAGAAAAAATATTTTTTTAGATAGAAAATATCAAAAAGTCGTATCACTTTTATAGTGGAATAAGTTTTGATGATTTTGAGAAAAGGAAATAATAAAAGCGGTCCGTAAGGACCGCTTTTATTATTTGAAAGGATTTTCTCCTCGAATGATTCTGATAAGGAAAAAGATAACTGCTAGCACAAGTAGTATGTGGATAAATGATCCCAAAACATGGAATCCGATGAATCCGACAAGCCACAGTATGATGAGCACCAGTGCAATTGTTGTAAGCATATACGTAATATTCTTAACTAATAAACTTCTAGTGATACTTTTTTAGTGTAGCACACCGCATATTTCAAGGTAGCATTACTTCTGAGGTGCGGGCGGGAATCGAACCCGCGCGTGTCGGTTTTGCAGACCGAAGCGTTACCACTTCGCCACCGCACCTTACTATAAAACTTGTATTTTTTGAACCTCTTACTTTTTCATTACGCTAGGTCTGACCGAAGTGCGATTACTTTCTTACTTTACTAGCATAGCTTCGCTACCCTACCTTTTTATTTAAGTTATCAGAGTATAACATAGCTAGAATTTTTTTTCATTTTGTGTTATTATACATCCTACCAATTTGCCCTTATAGCTCAGCTGGTAGAGCAGCTGCCTCTTAAGCAGACGGTCGTAGGTTCGATCCCTACTGAGGGCACAGGAATATAAAATACGTGACCGATGTCACGTATTTTATATTTCTACGCCCTCAAGCAAGTGAATTGCTTCACTTGCGTGTAGAGATCGAGACCTACGCTATGTTTTTCTATCAAGAAAAACGGGCAGTACGGGCGAGCTAGCAAGCGAGCGTCAAACGTGACTTCGCAGAAACTCGCGAGTGGCGACGAGCGAGTTATCTGTAACCGATCCCTATTTCAAGTTTGAGGCAAAATTATACTCACCCTTCAAAAACCTTTCAAAAAATGATATAGTCTAAAAGCATTCTTAGATTCGCCCGGGTGATGGAATGGTAGACATAGAGGACTTAAAATCCTCAGCTGATTACAGCGTGCGGGTTCGAGTCCCGCCCTGGGCACAAATAGATTTTAAGCTAAATAGTCCATACTAAGCATGGGTTTTTTAGTTCTAACTTTTAATTATTTTAAATTAAGTTTTGAATTAAATTATTTCTTTGTTAGACTTTAAATATGAATACTTTTATTAATACTTTAGGAAGTCCTTTAGATATAGAAGTTGTTGAACGTAAAGGTATAGGTCACCCTGATTCCTTAGCGGATATAATTGCTGAGGATTTTTCAAACAAATATTCACTTTACTGTCTAGAGCAGTTTGGTGTTGTTCTGAACTACTGGTTTGATAAGGTGACCATTTCAGGAGGGGTTTGTGATTTGGGTTTTGGCAGGTGTGATGTTTTAAAACCGATTACAATATATTTATTTGGCAGAGTTACTACAAAATTTGCTAATCATGAAATACCATTTGAGGACATGTTTAAAGAAAGTTGTCTCAGTGTTTTTCGACAAATTTTTGGAGATACATATCCGAAAGAGTCTATTAATTTTTTCTTTGATGTGAACAGTGCGCTAGGTGCTGATCATGAAAAAACTTAT
>JANMZN010000341.1:0-5112 GCA_031383285.1 Segetibacter sp. | reverse complement strand
TGCAGCTTGTAAACTGCCAATCGTTTCAAAATTTCTGGCATTGCTACTTCTTTCTACTTGATATTGTTTGAAACTGATTTCATTTTCTACTATCCAAGCTAGTTGAGCATCTACATTTTTTTGCTTTCCGGTAAATGAAAGTAGGGTAACGGGTTGAACTGTTTCGGTGCTGTATTTCCATAGGTCATTTAAGGTCCACGAGCCCCAAGTTGAGAAGCCCGAACCACCATAAAGCCAAAGGTTTCCTTCGTTATCTCTGCTACTCATGGCAGAAGCTCTTCCTCCAGGTTTACCAAAAGCAGATGATACACCTTTTACATCATATTGGCTCATTTGATCAATAGTACTATCCCCATTTTTCCAAGTCCATTCATTAGTACTAGTATTATAACTCCAAAGGTCATTTAATCGAAAGGTATTGTTTTGTATTGAGCTGTAGCCTAACCCTCCTAATAAACACAAGTTTCCAGAAATATCAGTGTATGCTACACTTCCTTTTCTTGCCCCAGGTATATTTGAAACAGAAGAAATATTTTTTATCCCATAATTGCCTAGTTTGTTAGTAGTACTGTCTCCGCTTATCCAAGTCCATTGATTGGTGGAAATATTGTATTTCCATAGATCATTAAAATAAAGGAAAGTGTTTGTCTTATTTATGTCAAAATACACACCTCCAAAAAGCCAAAAATTGCCAAGTGTATCACTCCATGCCATACTCTCTGATCTTGAGCCTGGAATATTGCTGTTTGATGCAAAGCCTTTTGAACCGTAAAACCCTTTAACATTGCTAGCACTATCCCCACTAATCCAAACCCATTCATTTGTTATGGGATTGTATTTCCAAAGATCATTTAAGTAAAAGTCGGCACTTGAGCCTGGTTTATTTTTAATACCCCCAAATAGCCATAAATTTCCTGAAGTATCTATCCAACTTGTGCTGAATTTTCTTGCACCAGGGTCATTTGTTGTAGAAGAAATGCCTTTTATTCCATATACAGATGGTTTACCTTTAATGCTATCTCCTTTTATCCAAGTCCACTGATTAGCAACAGTATTAAACTTCCACAAATCATTTTCCAAATTACTAATTGATGAATTACCACCAAAAAGCCAAAAATTATTGAATTGGTCTGTCCACCCAACAGAGTAACTCCGTCCTGAAGGTGTATTTGTATTATTTGCTACACCTTGAGTACCGTATATCCCGCTAGATTTTGTTGAGCTATCTCCTTTTACCCAGGTCCATTCATTGATAGTTTTATTGAATTTCCAAAGATCATTCATATTGCCACTAACATTATTTCCAATGCCAACACCCCCAAAAATCCATAAATTTCCAGTTTTATCTGTCCAGCTTAAACCATTAGATCTTTGCCCGGGTTTGTTTTTTAGAGAAATAATACCCTTTGAACCGTAATATCCTCTTAAAAAAAAACTACTATCTCCTTTTTCCCATGTCCATTGTTTAGAAGCAATATTATATTTCCAAAGATCATTCAAGGCATTCCAATTATTGGTACATGCACCAAATCCACCAAACATCCAAAGGTTACCATTTTGATCTGTCCAACTCGAAATTAATTGTCTTGAACCGGGTTTATTGTTATTAGATGAAACGCCTTTTTCTTCATATATACCAAATAAAAAATTGTCTACATAAGAATCGCCACTTACCCATGTCCATTGGTTTGTACCAATATCGTAATTCCAAAGATCATTACCATTACCAGTAAATTGATTATATCCTTGTCCCCCAAACATCCATAGTTTTCCTGTCGCATCTGTCCAACCACAAGCATTTACTCTTTTGCCTGGCTTATTGGTAACATTTGGTACTCCTTTAATTCCATAAATAGCCGTATCTGATGCAGTAATATTATTACCATTTACCCATGTCCATTCGTTTGTTGCAATATTGTATTTCCATAAATCACTTAAGGGTCCATTACCATTTACTACATTACTGAAACCGCTAAATAACCAAAAGTTCCCTGCTATGTCAGTCCAACTCGTACAACTGTATTTTCCACCAGGGGTATTTTGTAGGGATGCTATTCCTTTGACACCAAAATTAGGAAGGGGATTTTGGGAAGAATCTCCTTTAACCCAAGTCCATTGGTTAGATGCTAAATTGTATTTCCAAAGATCATTAAACATTGAATTTCCCTGTCCTCCAAATAAAAATAAATTTCCTGAAACATCGAACCAAGCGGAACTATTTTGCCTTGCCCCAGGTTTATTTGTGGAGGATGCTATTCCTTTTACTCCATAATTGCTAGGTGAGTCTAAGGTACTGTCACCACTTACCCATGTCCATTGATTGGAGGCTATATTATATTTCCAAAGATCATTCATCTCTGCAGTTCCTTGATAAGTTGTTACTCCACCAAAAAACCATAAATTTCCCGATGCATCAGACCATCCTACACTATTCAATCTTGGTCTTGGTTTGTTTGTTACAGATTGAACTCCCTTCGTACCATAGTTCCCTACACTATTTCTTATACTATCCCCACTTACATATACCCATTGTTTAAGAGAAATATCGAATTTCCATAAATCATTCATGGTTCCAACTCCTTTTACCGTATATCCATATCCGCCAAACAACCAAAAATTGCCTGTAGCATCTTTGATACTAACACTCCCCCATCTTCCCCCAGGTGTATTTTTTTCATTAGCTACACCTTTTATTCCTAAAGAAGGCAATTGAGGTACTAAAGAATCCCCGCTAACCCATGTCCATTGGTTAGCCTGTGTAAAACCTGTATTTGCAAAAAAGAAAAGACATATAAGTAGTGTAGATATTGTTTTCATTTTAGGTAACTATATGAATTGCAAAATAAATGATATAAATATTGATTTCCAATTTTAATGGTGGATTTGTTGATTGGTAGTTTTTGCAGTGGTTGGTGTATTCTTCACCATCCTCCATAATTCCCAAATAATATCAATTGAAAACATAAAACAATCCAAATGAATGCAAACATTTATTCGTGCATTCGTGGCAATATTTGGATTATTTTGGAAATCAATTTGGTATTACACAATGCTTTGTTATTGAGTTATTAGCGTTTAATTTACACTAAAATTTCTCTTTCCAACAGTTCAACAACCCACAATCCTACTATTTTTAAGCAATTAGCACAATTAAAATAGGCGGATTATTGTATTCATTTTTTATAAAGCAATTCGCCTGAGGCGGATAAATAGAAACGAAATGTGACAACTAATTCGCCATAGGCGAATTGCTTAAAGAAATACAAAAGAAATATTCCGCCACAGGCGGACTAATTGAACAGAAATAGTTTAGTATATTCGCTTATGGCGGATATGTTGAGTGACTTTTGAATAAAAAGTCCGCCGCTTTTGGATGGGGTGTTCTACCTAAAAACAGGGCTTTTTACCTGTTTCGAAACCCTTGAAAAGGTATTGTTTAACCTCTTAAAAAAGGAAAGACCATGCGTAACCGCAACATTAAAGGCATCAAACTGTACAACCTGCGCAATGGATTGTACCTGGCCCTAATGAGGGAAATTATACATCATGTAAATGATAGCCCTGTAGTGCAAAACGTACAACAAGAATTGGATGCACTGGAAGCCGGAGTTGCAGTGCTAAGTCCATTGTACAAAATGCAGCGTGGGAGCAATTTTACCAAAGCAATAGAGCAAGCCGACTTTCGCCGCGATGCAGCGGTAAAGGGTATCAATATGCAAATAAACAGCTACCTGCACCACTATAATGCCGATAAGCAGCTAGCCGCCAAAGCACTTACCCGGGTGATGAAGCATTGGGGCAAAAATGTAGCCGAGAAAAATTACGTAGAAGAATCGGCCATTATCAGTGCTATAGTAAGTAATATGACTACTCAGCCAACTTATAAAGATGCTGTAACCTCCTTACAATTGGCAGACTGGGTAGATGAATTGCAAAAAGCCAATCAGGACTTTAATAACTATTTTCTGGATAGAATAGGCGAATTAGGAGACAAGACTAAAGACAGGATGAAGAGCAAACGATTGGAAGTAAACAAACTATACTACAAATTGCGAGAAGTGCTAATGGCCCATGCCTATATCAATAATTTTGAAGAGCCTTATACCAAACTAATAGCCATTTGGAATGTGGTTGTTAAACAAATCAAACAAAGCACAAGAAAGAAGGGCAAGGATAATGATGAGGAGGAAGCTAAAGCATAGTGAGTAAGCGAAAAGCTTACTTTTTCAAAAAAAGATTGTTTCTATTGACACCTTCCCTAAGCTAAAAACACTTTTCAAAACCCTCATCTTTGTTTATCTTTATTTCTATGTCAGTTCATATTCGATCGGTAGCCAAGGTTTGGTTGTTGAATATTTTTATCAGTTTCATTTGCCATCCATGTTTTAGTCAGACAAACTTGTTGTTGAATGGAAAATTTGAAGACATGAATACTTGTGTTGAGTTTAATGCCGAGTGTGGGGTAGAAGCCTGGTTTTATTTGAAGGATATAAAAATGCAGATGGTACCCAATGAAGCGAATGGAGGACCGGACAGCGATAACGCCTTTGCCATTTTTTATAATTGGACAGGATATACTGGATTTATGCCTATCATCGGAACTATATTACCCTGTACATTGCAAAAAGGAAAGCAATATGTTTTTAAAGGATGGATCATTGCAAAACTAAATTCCAAGCTTTTATTTAAGCCTGGTATTTGTACCGGTGAAAAATTCTACGTACCCAAAAGGCCATTTGCTCTTGAAATGAAACCAGACAGTATTCTTAGAGTAAAACGCATTCCTGAAAAAGCTTATTATGAATTTGAATACCAATTTACTGCCAATGGGAATGAGCGTTACCTAACATTTGGGTCATTTGTAAAAGAAGATTCTATTGGACCTAAAAAAATATCTTTTGCTGCACAACCTGTTTCAATTGTACTTGACAATTTTTCATTAACACCTTTAGATTCTGCTGAAACATTTTGTACGGCATATAAACAGAATAAATTTCTAATTTATGGATACAATTTTCGACACAAAGACATGGACTATACGCTGTATGGTATAGGTAGATTGCCTATTAATTTAGACGAAAGCGATAGTGCCAACCTTACGCAAAAAGAAAT
>JANMZN010000282.1:0-2540 GCA_031383285.1 Segetibacter sp. | reverse complement strand
GAATTGGATTGAAAAAAGAGAAAATTGATGCAGACTATGAGGAATTAATAGTAAAAGAAAAAAAAGAAGATATTTTGTAATCCCCGCTAGTTGAAGTTTAAGCTAATCGAAACTTCAATTGATGATGAAATCAAGGCCTCCCGAAAGAAGCTCGGGACAAGTTATGTCCGATAGAAGGTTAGTGTGCTGCTTTCTTATAATCATTGTTTTACTTTACCGGTCTAAGACCTGCAACCCTTTTATATTTCAGTGCCCTTCGGAACACTGAAACTAGCAGGGAACTTTATAAGGACGTGTGTATATTTGTTTGATGATGGTGTTTTTTTCACTGACCGCCATTTCGTGCAAATTTTATTAACACCATAATGTCACAGTTAAATTTTCACATTACGCTTGTTTGTTTTATCATATTTAGCAGCACTAGTTTGCAAGGACAATGCTGGAAGATGGTTAGTACTTCCAAATTGAATACAGACACAAGTGCCATTTATAAATGTGACGCCCAAAATTTATATCATTCGGCTTATGGAGAACTAATCTTACTGAGGTCAGGACGGTTCATTTATAATTCTGCAAGACCACTAGATAATCATGATTATTCTGAAGGATTTTACATTTTCAAAAAGGACACATTAATATTGAACAGTGACTTCCAAAATGGAAATCTTCAAATTAGTTTAGAGTATAGTGACACTGCCATTGGAGGCACACCAGATCGACGTCTTTCTTTTGCCCGTAACCTGAAGGGCGAGCAACTTAGGACGGCAGGATACCTATTAAATTATGACACTTCTACTCGGTATATCTACTATGCTGATTTCCCATTAAGTTCTTATCCAAAGAATTTATTACAGGAGATTACAGCATTAAAACTGGATGTTAACCCAGGAATTAGTTCCTCATGGATTCCGGTCCTCAGGAACGATAAATATATAATTGTTACTGTTTTATCCCCATTAGATTTAAACGAATACAGACCTAAAAGCCTAACCAACTACAGATTATTAAAACGCGACAATTCGCTGGTGGATTTGGAGGGAGGCTTATAATGCGCCTAATAACTAAGGTTTCGTTTTGCCCAACGGGCAAGAAGTGATCTGCCACGGTGGAGAACGAAACCTACGGTAGCCGTGCAGTAAGTGCTCCTATGTACGCAGTAGATTTATCACAGACTGTCGTTACACACAAGCTACCAGAAAAATCACGATAGGCTTACACCAGATAAATTTTGTATCTTCGGTTAGTTAAAAAATTAACAACTATGTTATACGGACAAGTTAGCATTGACCCAGAAACCATGAGCGGAACACCTGTGTTTGCAGGCACTCGTGTACCAGTGAAAAATCTATTTGACTACATAGAAGGTGGCGAAGACCTAACTGAATTTCTTGACGATTTTCCTTCCGTTTCTAAAGATGCTGCAGTTGCAGTTCTCGAAATGGCGAAACGTACATTGACCACTGAAAAAATGTTGCATGAAAATTTTGCTTGACGAAAGTTTGCCGCGAAAACTAAAAAACGATTTTGGGACTGCACATGAAATTTATACAGCACGTGACAAAGGTTGGCTAGGACAAAAGAATGGGGCTTTACTCAAACTTATGGTTGAAGATGGATTTGATATTTTAGTTACCGTTGACCGAAACCTTCCATACCAACAAAACTTAGAACGATTACCCTTGACGATATTTGTACTATGCGCATTTGACAATAGGCGAGCTACACTTGCTAAACTTATTCCTAACCTTTTCGATAGGCTTGCTGAAGGCAACTTGCAAAACGTAATTGAAATTTCCTAGCACTTCCCGCCTGTCTGGATTGGCTTTTGTGCGCATGTGGCTTGACAAACAAACATCGGCCAAGTGCAATTACAAACTGTGGTTCGGGCTAAAGTACGTGTACGAATAAGAGTTACAGAGGGAGGACACAATATTGAAGAAGAAATTATTGAAAGACGGTATTTAAGAGGTATAAAAAACCTATTTGACATTTATCTTCCTATTGTTGACGGCGCATTGATTTTTGATAACTCATTTGGCAAACACATATTGATTGCTAAAAAGACTGTTGCAAATGACCAGGAAATAATTGATGGTGCAAAATTCAACCTGATAAAACAATATTATGACAACAACTGAAAAACAAACATAGCTTTACAACAAAATTCTATTAGGTCTTGAAAAAGTATACGAAAAGCTTCTTGAGTTTAAAAAACAAAAGAACTCGGAACTCGTAATTATGCAAGACAATAAAATTGTAAATGTTAAGCCCAAATAGCAGCAAGAATACCTAACACAAACTTTGTAAAAAAACAAATAAATCAAGCAATATTTTTACAATCATTGTCTGAGTATATTACACCCAACTTTACAACAGGTAATACCTGTTTAAAAAGTTTGTTGCAAAGTAAGCCTTCCAGCAAGTACATCTTGTTTTCCCTTTTTACCGGTCATTACTTTGCTAATAAAAAAACTTATGCATAGAGATGCAAATGTCCGGGAACAAATGTTTAGCATGATAATGTCCTGGCAGCAAAGCGG
>JANMZN010000240.1:0-1523 GCA_031383285.1 Segetibacter sp. | reverse complement strand
CTTCCAGGTCATTGTGTTTTCCACTTACCCGAAGGCATTTTTGAGTATCCGCAATCCGTCTACTTTCTGGCTTTTTATTGCCCAAAAAATAATCTTTAAATTGATTCATACCTGCATTGGTAAATAACAAGGTTGGATCATTTTTTACCACAATGGGAGCAGAAGGCACTATCAAATGTTGCTTGTTAGCAAAAAACTGTAGAAACGCTTTTCTTATTTCAGCACTTGTCATCATATACTAAGCCGGTATCGGTAAATTAATTAAGGCGGCAAAGGTAGGAAAGCAGGAGGAATGTATGATGTGAAGATGTATGATCCATCATTTTTGGAAAATGGCATTTTATGCATGGGTATTTTTGCGATCTTATTTAAGAGTGGATATGTAAAACTTCTTATTAGGCTTTTGGTATTCACTTTGTATTTGGTTGCAATTCGGCAGTCAAAATTTGTTTTTTGAATTATGGACTGCAATGCCACACTTCTAACTTTCTGTTAATGTAATCAACAAAACAATTAAAAGCAGAACTTCGCAGACGCAACAGGCCCCAAGTTGAAAAAAGTAAAATACTACTATAACACCCATACCCTTCGATATGAGAAGCTCACCGTACCGTTGAGGGTAAAGTTGTTGCGTGTTTTTGGTTTTATTGCTGCTTCGGTTGTAACTGCTGCATTAATCGTTTGGGTTGGTTTTCGATATATTGGATCACCGAATGAGAAAATTCTCCGTCAGCAGATAGATGATTATCATGATAACTATACCCTTGTAAATAAGCGGGTCGGTCAGTTGGAGCAATTGATGACTGAACTGGAAAAGCGTGATAATCAGGTTTATCGATCCATTTTTGAAGCATCACCTATACCCGACAGCGCCAGGGTAAAACAATTGGAAAAATCGCAGGAAATCAGTCTTGTGCAGAGATTGAGTGATGATGAACTTGCTGCAAGTGTGACCAATCAATTAAACAGGTTGTCAGCAAGGGCGGCTTTTCAGGCAAATAGCTACAAAGAGGTGGAGCAGATGGTACAGGACAAAGCAAAGTTATTGGCCGCAATTCCTGCTATTCAGCCGGTTAGCAACAAAGACCTCAGTCAGATTGCCTCAGGATTTGGCTATCGTATAGACCCTGTTTACAAAGTAACAAAGTTCCATGCAGGCCTCGATTTTGCTGCCAAGCAGGGAACACCTATTTACGCTACTGCAGATGGAAGGGTCTCTTTTTCAGGAAGAGAAGAAGGCGGTTATGGCAATCACGTAGTTATCAATCATGGATATGGTTATGAAACATTGTATGGTCACATGGTGCGTATAAAAGCTCGTGGCGGACAAATGGTTAAACGTGGGGAATTGATAGGATGGGTTGGCAGTACGGGAAAAAGTACCGGCCCGCATTGCCACTACGAAGTTCATAAAAACAATACTCCAGTTGATCCGGTTTACTTCTTCTACAACGACCTTACGCCGGCTCAATTTGACAGAATGGTGAAATTGGCAGCAGCTAGTAATCAAAGTTTGGATTAGA
>JANMZN010000237.1:0-4436 GCA_031383285.1 Segetibacter sp. | reverse complement strand
TGCTGTTGGTGAAGGACACCAACATCGGCGTACATCACTTTTCTTTAGGCTGTAAAAAAACCTCTGCAATCATACACCTTGCACTTCCGCCGCCAATCGTTTCTATGGTGGGTATGGAGATGGATAACAACTCAACAAATTGTTCAATCTCCTTCTTTTGAGTGCCGCTTAAACTATCAAATGCGCTTTGGGATAAGACCAGTATTTCTTTATCGTTGTTGGTTTGCAGGGAAAGCATATTGCCTGCAAAATGATTCACCTGCTCAAAGGAAATATCAATTATCTGATGTCCGGTATCTTTTAGTTGATCGACTAAGATTGTCCTATCGCTTTTGTCAGTAATACTATCTAAGCAAATCACTGCAAAATGTTTAGCGATGCACATCATAACGTTTGTATGGTAGATGGGTATTCCGCTTTTATCAAAAGCATGAAAGCAAACCGGCTGGTAATGCAGGTAATCGCAAACAGTAAGAAACAATGCTTTGTGTGTACGAGCGGATAAAGCGGCATATGCAATTTTATGTACATGGTCAAAAACAATGCTGCCCGTTCCTTCTAAGAAGCTGTTGTCATTTTCATAGTGGGTAAGATCGAGTAGACTTTGTACGCTATAATTATTCTTGAAAAAAGTAACTATTTCTTCACGTCTTTCAGGTCGCCTGTTTTCGGCAAGCATAGGATACAAAATCACGGTTCCATCTTGGTGAAAACTGATCCAATTGTTAGGGAAAATAGCATCCGGCTTATTAGGAAATAAAGTGTCGTCAAATATATGCACCTGTATTCCATTTGCGGTAAGCGTAATAGCAAATGCATCAAACTCAGCCAAAACTTTTTGTTGTATGGTTTCTTTGCTTTCTGGCAAGGGAGCCTGAAAGGTATTGGATATAGACGTTTCTGAATTGAAAGTAAATGAAGAAGGCTTTATCAAAAATATAGTATTGGTTGATTGCATGGTTGTACTTTCTACAGGCATATTATGGTAAACCCTTTGTGCAATTGCCACATGTTTCAAGCTTTATTTTTGTGCGAATGTTTACTTCTTTTTGGCCAACAAAAAATGATCAATACTGTACTTGCCGGCACCCGTAAAAAATAATCCCAGATAAATAACAAAATAAGTGAACGCTGCGTTTAATTCCATGCCATTTTCTCCATTGGAAACGATTTTAAACTTATTGATTACTACCACAATAAAACCCATGCAAAAAAGCAAAGGGATTAAAGACAATCTGGTAAACAATCCAAGAATAAGAAATATGCTGCAAAATAATTCAGCAAATATGGTCAGTGCCAAAGGAACTTTTCCTGTAAGGCCAAATAAACTGACTTCTTTCATCCAAAAGTCGGAGGCAGCCATTTGTTGAAAATCCTGCAATTTGTGGAGACCATAAAAGGCCATTAAAATGCCTACGGTTAAGCGAATGAGTAATATGGCGAAGTCAATATGTAGGATAGAAGAACTCAGGAGAAATTTTTTCATGGTTTTTATTTTATTAATTAGGAAATTTATGCTTGTACCAATAAATTGAAACAAACATTAACCATGTGAAACTAATAAATTAGTTGGAAAGTCCCCATTCTTCATCAGCCAATAGAAATTGAACTTAATCTAGTTCGTTTATAAGCACTAACCTATGGTTTCAATGGCGGCTTTGGGTGATATGGCAAAAATTAGGGTATGAATTTAAATTATTTGTATGATAAATCATTCGATAATTGATTAATTTTATTTAGTGAATGATATTTCATTCATTTTTTGCTTAAAATGTTTACTTTTGTAAACCAAATCATACATTAAAATTTAAATGGTCGGATTATGACTGATAAATCTTACATGAAGTGGGTATCTATGAGTGATGATTCTTTGGCCGGGCAAGTTGGTACTTTTATAAAACACCACAGGCTGGAGCAGAACAAAACCCAGCATTTGGTGGCAGAAACAGCCGGCATTAGCCGTTCTACCCTTAGTTTGCTGGAAAGGGGCGAAACCGTAACTGTAGCAACCCTGATTCAGGTGCTGAGGGTATTGGACTTACTACAAGTGATGGATGCCTTTGAAGTACAACAGCGCATTAGTCCGTTGGCACTAGCCAAAGCAGAACAAGATAAGCGGAAAAGAGCCCGAAGTATAAAAGCAAACAATATTGATAAATCAGATTGGTAAAGCATGAATACAGCTTATGTAAAAATTTGGGGCGAATTAGTAGGTGCTGTAGCCTGGGATGAGGCTTCAGGCTATACCATGTTTGAGTATGATACCAAGTTCAAAACCAAGGAATGGGATTTAGCTCCGTTGCAAATGTCAATTAAGGATAATAAAAGTAGTTTCAACTTTCCTGCTTTGCGTAAAAAAGCTGATCCTGGCTTAGACACCTTTAAAGGTTTGCCCGGCTTATTGGCAGACGTATTGCCAGACAAGTATGGTAATGAACTCATCAATCTGTGGCTGGCTCAACAAGGCAGACCGTTGGACAGCATGAATCCCGTAGAGACTTTATGTTTCATAGGCACAAGGGGAATGGGTGCATTGGAGTTTGAGCCTGTCACATTAAAAGAAAGCAAAAGAACTTTTTCAGTAGAGATAGACAGCATGGTGGATATTGCCCGAAAGATGCTGGATAAAAAGGAAGCCTTTGTATCTAACCTGCAGGCAGACGAGGAAAAAGCTATTAGGGAAATACTACGCATTGGAACCTCTGCAGGAGGCGCAAGGCCCAAAGCGGTTATTGCCTACAATGAAAAAACGGGTGAGGTGAAATCAGGGCAAACCAATGCGCCAAAAGGCTTTGAACACTGGATGATAAAATTAGATGGAGTGAGTGATGTGCAGTTGGGTACTAGCCAAGGCTATGGCCGGGTGGAAATGGCGTATTACAATATGGCGGTAGCTTGTGGTGTAGAAATGATGCCTTCCAGATTGTTGGAAGAAAATGGTAGGGCACATTTTATGACGAAACGGTTTGATAGAGAAGACGGTTCGACAAAACACCACATTCAGACTTTCTGTGCCATGAAGCATATTGATTTTAATCTGGTTAACAGTTTCAGTTACGAGCAATTGTTTCAAACCATGCGTGAACTGAAATTATCTTATCCAGAAGCCGAACAACTATTTCGCAGGATGGTGTTTAACGTAATGGCCCGCAATTGCGATGACCATACAAAAAACTTCGCCTTCCGCTTGCCCAAGGATGGGAAATGGGAACTGTCACCTGCCTATGACATCTGTCATGCCTATCAGCCCAGGCACCAATGGGTCAGTCCGCATGCATTAAGCATCAATGGCAAAAGAACCAACATTTCTAGGGAGGATTTACTGACCATTGGCAAATCCATAAAAAATAAAAAAGCTGCTGAAACAATTTATGAGATAGGTGATGCGGTGAACAAATGGAAAATTTTTGCGGATGAAGTAAAGGTATCTCCCAAGTTGAGGGATGAGATATCTGACACATTGATTAGATTGTAATCATACTGAATCAAGTAAAAAATATTGATACTATTCCAGGGTATGGAAAACAAGCAGCTGAGCTGTAGGGGTTTCTCAAAAGCGGCAGTAAATTCGTTTTCTTTTTCTGAATTTTCTGATAAAAAAAGTGCCACAGATGCTATGAAATAAATAGGCGCAGTATTAATTTACCTTTACCAATACATTACCTTTATTGTATGAGACAAAAATTTACATGTATCACCATAATGATTTCATTATAAACATTCGCCCAGGCTTTGCGTATTCCGCAAAATACCAACATTGCCTGTTTGACCGGACGATGAGTTGGCGTTACAGACATTGAAATACGATACAATGCCCCTAGCTTAAAAGGACGCGAAGGAAAAATTTTTGGCACCAACGTAGTGCATTATGGTTATACCGTTCTTGGATTTGGGTCCAATGTACCATCGCCCTGGAGGGCAGGTGCCGATGAATGTACCGTTATGTCTTTCTCTACAGATGTTACTGTCAATGGCCAAAAACTACCCGCCGGTAAGTATGCATTTTTTATAGAAGTTCAGCCCGATAGCAGTGTGCTTATTTTCAATAAAAACTATGCGGCTTGGGGTAGTTATTTTTACCGCATAAAGCAGGATGTATTGCATGTGAAAACCATTCAGAAAAAAAGTCTGCCGGCTATGCAAGAGTGCCTTGCTTATAACTTCACCAATCAAACCGACCATTCTATTGACATCAGCCTGGATTGGGAACGGTGGAGTTTTCCTTTACATGTAGCCGTAGATGTAAAGGCTACAGTTATGGAAGATATCCTAAGGCAAATGAGTGGCGCTATTGGCTTTAACCCACATTGCAGCCCTTTATGCTGAAGAGTGCTTTAGATCAGGGGTTTCAAAAATTTTGGGTGGCGGTTTGTGTACTACAGATTTTTGTTTTCGGAAGGGCTTGTGTTTGATGTGAAGTATGTCGTAAATTTTTT
>JANMZN010000207.1:0-9290 GCA_031383285.1 Segetibacter sp. | reverse complement strand
TATAAGTATTTGTAAATCCAAAGTAAAATATTGAACTGCAAAGTTGAGTTGCCAATAGGCTATAACCTAATGCCAAAGCATATTGTATTGCACAAATCCAAAATGTTATTAACAAAAAAAGTACCCAAAAAGACGATTTTTCAAAACAGTGTCAAATCCAGACGATCTACCAAAAAAAATAAAAAGTAAAACGAAAGAATTGAAGGAGATCGGGTAACTTCAGAACTGAATAGTTACCTATTTTTTAAAAGTGTAAAATATTAATAATTCCTTTTGGGCTAAATTTCTTTCAAACAGCCTTGCTTCCTTTTCATTACCCCTTTGAATGGGTGGAAAATTTTGGTCCTTATTATATTGAATAAATAATAATATATATTCTTCACCCTATTAGTTTTTTGTATAGAATTTAAGCTTAAATGGAGGTTGTATTGTTTAAAGAATGATCAAATTGTAAGAATAATCCTTGTAAAAGGGAATGAAATATTACTTTCGCAGTCCAAATAGCCTTGTAAATTAATTGATGAAAGTAAAGCGGAAAAGACAGTTTGTTGTTTCTAGAAAAGTTGATAAATTTTTCTATGAAATGTACAATGCGGCAAAGTTTTTTTTCAGATTTTTCAAAGAACTTGTTAGTCCGCCCTATGAGTTCAGTGAAATAGTAAAACAATGCTATGAAATAGGGTATCGGTCATTGGGTTTGATTACAATGACGGCTTTTATTACCGGATTGGTTTTCACAAAACAATCCCGTCCATCCCTATCAGAATTCGGAGCTACTTCATGGTTACCTAGTTTGGTGGCTATTGCAGTTATTAAAGCATTAGCACCATTGGTAACAGCTTTGATTTGTGCTGGAAAAGTGGGTTCTCACATTGGTGCAGAAATCGGGTCAATGCGGGTAACAGAGCAAATAGATGCCATGGAAGTTTCTGCTGTTAATCCATTTAAATTTTTGGTAGTTACCCGTGTATTAGGAACTACGTTAATGATTCCCACACTTGTTCTTTATACAGGCTTTGTGTCTATGATGGGTTCGTATTTGAATGTAAGTACCAACGAAATGACAAGTTTTGTAACCTTTTATGAGAAAGCTTTTGAAAAGATTGTATTTCTCGATATTTGGGCAGCACTGACAAAAGCGGTAGTTTTTGGTTTTACTATCGGCATTGTAGGCTGTTATAAAGGGTGGTATGCAAGTCAAGGAACGCAAGGAGTAGGTAGGGCGGCCAATTCATCGGTAGTAATGTGCATGTTTCTTATTTTTATTGAAGAGATCATTATTGTTCAGATTACCAATTATATAAGATAGATGGATCAGGTCAAAAATAGTAGTGGGAAAGAACAGGTAATCAAAATCCGTGAGCTGAAGAAGGCTTTTGGTGAAATGGAAGTATTGCGAGGTGTAAACCTTGACCTTTTTAAAGGTGAAAATGTAGTGGTTTTGGGTAGATCAGGAACTGGTAAATCAGTATTGATAAAAATTGTATCCGGGTTATTGAAAAAAGACAGTGGCGTTGTAAACGTTTTGGGTAAAGAAGTTGATACCCTAAATGACAAACAATTGAATGACCTTCGTTTGCGAATAGGCTTTTCTTTTCAGAATAGTGCATTATATGATAGCATGACGGTAAAGGAAAACCTTGAGTTTCCGCTGGTTCGTACCTGGAGGCAATTATCAAAGAAGGATATAAGTGTAGCTGTTGACAAAGTATTGGATGCTGTTGGATTAATGCAGGCTATTAATCAGATGCCCTCTGAGTTATCTGGTGGGCAGAAAAAGCGGATTGGGATAGCCCGAACTTTGATTTTGAGACCAGAAATTATGTTGTATGATGAGCCAACAGCTGGTCTTGATCCCATTACTTGCATAGAAATCAACAACTTGATCCGTGAAGTGCAAGAGCGGTTTAATACAAGTTCTATTATTATTACGCATGATCTGACTTGTGCAAAAACAACTGGAGATAGAGTTGCCATGTTATTGGATGGCCAGTTTTTGAGGGAAGGATCATTTGAACAAATTTTTGAAACCCAAGACGATCGGATTTTAAGTTTTTATAAATATAATTTCATTAAATAAATGGGAACAAATAAGAATAGCAGGGCGTTTATTTTAGGACTCTTTGTTTTCGTTGGAATAGTCATTTTTGTTATTACTGTCCTTACGTTGGGCGGACAACGAAAAACATTCCAAAAATCAGTGGTGGTAAAGGCTGCGTTTGATGATATCAGTGGTCTGCAAAAAGGGAATAATGTCTGGTTTTCCGGAGTCAAGATTGGGACAGTTAAAAACATTTCCTTTTATGGTACTTCTCAGGTTTTGGTAGAAATGAATATTGATGAGTCTTCCACTGAATTCATCAGGAAAAATGCAAAGGCTAGAATTAGCTCTGAAGGTCTGATCGGAAATAGAATTGTAGTTATTTATCCGGGTGCATCTAAATCTGAGGCAATTAGTAATGGTGATTTTTTGGGCACAGAAAAAGTTGTGAGTTCAGATGAAATGATGAGTACATTTCAGGCAAATAATCAGAATTTATTGGTCATCACAAATAATTTCAAAATTCTAAGTCAGCAGATTGTTGATGGAAAGGGAAGTGTTGGTAAGTTGTTAGCTGATGAAGCATTGTTTGGAGAAATACAAACTATAATGACTTCCCTGAAACTATCTGCTCAAAATGCCCAAAAGCTAAGCAATGACCTTGCTGCTTATACTTCAAAATTGGATGATAAGGGAACCTTGGCAAACGATCTGGTAACTGATACAGTCATTGTTCATACTTTAAAAGCTACCATTGCGAGAATGGATCAGGCTGCAACTAATGCAAACCAAATCATTCAAAACCTCACCTCAACGAGCAATAACCTTAACGCAAGTCTAAAAAACCCAAATACGCCTGCCGGCATGTTGCTGAATGATGAGAAAACGGCCAACGATATCAAAGCCATGCTACAAACCCTAAAGGCTGCAAGCATAAAACTGGATGAAGACCTGGAAGCGGCTCAGCACAATTTCCTGTTAAGGGGATTTTTTAAGAAAAAGGCAAAAGAAGAAGAGAAAGCAAAGAATCCTTAAGTTTCATAAACATTTCTATAGTTTGATTGGCTTCAGATTTATTGTTGGAGACCATCAGCCACACTTTCTATTTCCAATGCTCAAATCTTTTAGAAAGCGATAATTCAAGTATGTTTATTTGAACTATTCGTTATACTTTACAAAATGAATCATGCTAATATTTTTTATTTGGGTCATATCAAATTGATGACAATAGTAGCATTATTAATCAATCTAAACCCTTTCCTTTTTCACAGTATCTGATTAAAAAAAGAGGCTGCCCTTTTAAGGGCAGCCTCTTTGAAAATGATTAATGTTTTACATTATTGCTTCACACCCACAACTGTGGTTCTTTTTTCACCTTGTCTTACTTCTATCAAGTAAGAACCGCTAGTGAATTTTTCGCCAAACATGATATTGTTGAGATTAGCGGTTTTCAATTGTTGTATTTTTTTGCCTTCGCTGTTGTACACAAATACTTCTACTGCTGATTTGTTATTGCTTTTTACACGCAGTGCAAACAATGAAGACGTAGGATTGGGTGTAAGAATTGCTTTCAGTTCGTTGTTTATAGTGACAGCTTCACGGGTGCGTGACAAAGTAACTGTAGGGGCACATGCACCGGATCCTATTACATTTACATTAAACGAACAAGTTCCTACATTGCCGGAAGAGTCTTTTGCGGTATAGGTTACCACAGTAGTTCCTTTGTTATAGGTTCTGTATGGCAACACATTAATGCCCGTACCTGCAGATTGTGCTGTAGTTGCTCCGGTCATTTTCCAATTGAGTGAAGAGATTCCGCAATTGTCGCTGTAAATGGGTAAACGGGCAACCTTAAAACCTTTTTGACAAGAGGCTGCTGTAGTTGTTACAGTGGTATCGCCGGGGCAGGTAATGACAGGAACAATGATGTCTTTTACAATCACATTAAACGATGATGTACGGAAATTAGCAGCATCATCGGTGATTGTATAGGTGACTGATGTGGTACCTCTATTAAAGGCTTTAGTTCCTATCTGTCCGGTACTGTTATTTGTGGTCGCACCTGTCATAGTCCATGATAAAGTTGGTGTACCGCAATTGTCAGAGAAAGTTGCATCAGGTATGGTAACATTGCTTGCACATCCCGAAACGATATTTGAGTTGATGGTAGCTGTGTTTCTAAAAGTAAATATTGGAAGTACATTGTCAAGTACTGTTACGTTATAGGAGCAGCTACTACTATTTCCTGCGCCATCTTTTGCTGTCAATGTTACTGTAGTAATGCCTCTGTTGTAAGTTCTTGACGGTAATTGGTTAATGCCTGTTGTACCCGACTTAACCACAGTAGCGCCGGTAAGTGCCCATGTAAGTGCGGTAACCCCGCAATTGTCTGCAAAAGAAGTATTGTTCACAAAACTAATTGCTCTTGTACAAGACGTTGTAAGGGTAAATGTGCTACTATCTCCACGGCAAGTAATAGTCGGCGCAAGTGTGTCACCAACTATGGTAATAGAAGCCTCAACCGGACTTCCGCAATCTCCTGTTACTCTTGCAAAGTAAATACCTGTACCTACACCAGATAAAGTTGTGCCTGAACCAACATTAATTCCTGAACCGCCTGCCTCAGTAAACCATGTTACTGTTGCATTGGTGCCGGTTACTCCGTTGGCTGTTAGGATAGTGGTAGCTTTAGGACCGCCACAAACAGGGTTGTTGGCTGCAGACACAAATGCAATGGCAGCACTTTCTTTGATAGTAAGATTAAGTGTAACTACACTGTCGCAGCCAACAGCATTTGGGGTGATGAATTTGTAAACACCGCTTGTATAGTATTTAGTACCATTCCACTCAATACTATCGCAGACCGAAAGTGTTTCGGAGGTAGAAGATGAATTTTTAATGGTCAGGTGCAAGGTCATATTGGTATTGCAACCACCCGGAATGGTGATGGCTTTTGTATAATCGCCGGAGGTGAAATAGGTATCTCCTCTCCATACCAAACTATCGCAAGCAACAGCAGTGGTATCCCTGTTAGGAAAAGTAGGCAAATTGAAAGATGCTGTTTGGTCTGTAGTAGAACCGGAACTGCCTTGTGAGGCACCAAAGCCCATTCCTCTTCTTGCAAAAGCCTGCCATATAGCGCAGCTATATTTGCCATTGTATAAAAGTGTATCGGCTTTTAAAATGGCATTTCTGCCATCAATAAAGCCGGGAGAACAAGGTTGAAGTTTCAAGCCCTGTGTAACCAGTTTCATAGATACCGAGTTGCCCCCGGTTCCGGCAGCATCATACAAGTTTGTATTGATACCATCAACTCCAATAATATTCCAGGTCATATCCCACAATGTAGCAGCCCATATTTCGCCTCTTGAGTGTGGAGACGAATTGGTGGGTATGGAGGCTAGGTTTGCATAGGTCCATGGGTTAATGGTCATGTTGGTAGTGTAGGGATAGGTGCGGATACCTTTGCCAGACAAATCCTGACCAAGTACATAGTTACCTATTGGGCGTTTATTGGGTCCATCATTTACGGTTGCTGTAGCCCAATTGGTGGTTAGCATCAATGCATAATAATCACTCCATCCTTCTCCCATTTGTTCTGCATTTTGGAGACAGGTAACTATAGCTGGTCCACCAGTTAATCTGTTGGAAATGCCATGACCATATTCATGAACAATTACACCGTTATCAAAGTCGCCATCAAGGGCGATGCCGGACAATGTTAGATTCACAGTGCCGCTCAACATTGCAGTTTTCAGGTTATTACCTGGTGCGAAATCTATGAAAACTGATGGTATGGTTACAGTGTTGTCGGTGCCAGAGGAATAGCCTGCTGCAGGAATATTACTTGGCAATTGCACTATGACTCCCACCGCTCCTGCATTTTGCGCATTTTTAACTGATAATGAAACATTGCATCCACTATTGAAAAGTATCACTGCCATTTTTCCAGTCAAAGATCCAGCTGCAACCGCGGTGCAGCCGTTGTTGGTTCCATTGTCGTATAGTATCAAATTGCCTGTTGCAGGTCCTACATTCGTCAATTTATTATTAGCACTAATCACTGCTTCAAAAGCATTCATTGCCGGAATGGAAACAGGTGATGAGTTTACTTTTAAAATTGTAGAAGGAGCTGGGCTAAATAAAAACATCTGCATTCTTGGACTGCTACCATCTGCCGGGGTTCCAAAATTGGCATTGTTGCTACCACTACCATCTTGTGCATCTGCTAGTACAAAGTCTGCCCCTGCACCGCCACGGCCTTGGTTGTCCTTTTGAAAATTACCCGATACTTCGTCGAATCCATATTGGTAAGTTACATCGTGAATTATATTGTTCCAGTAAAAAAGGTTGGTGATGGCAGCTTTTTGATTGACGGTGCCAGTAGGTGAAGTCCCAGGATCAAAAATATCATTGAAAGTATAACTGGGTGCAGCGGTGCTAGAAGTGGTAGAAACACCAATCGTCGTTTCGTTATCACCCGCTCTGTCTTCTTTTGACCACACGTTGTTACCACGGGTACTGTTGTATTCTGTAGTTCCATCATTGTGCCAACCAAGACTAGTTGCATTATTGCCGGCGCCTGCCAACAACCAAGGGTCATTTACCAATTAAAAATAACCATATAGAGGACTTTATATATGGAAAGTCAATAATCTATAAGCTGAGCTATTGATAGCAGGAGGCGGAGGAGCCAATAAATTAAATGGACGATCATGATTATCATTAAGTATTCCACCTTCCATGATAATTTTTGGTGCTTCACCCCATTGATCAAATACTGTCAGGTTTACTTTATTGATTATTTTGCTGTTATTCGCATCTACCTGCATTATTAAATAATCGGAAGTGTTTGTAGGTCGGATATTTACTTGCCAGGTGAGGGTTAAATCACCTTCGTCGGACCGAATCCACATCAATTCAGTTTTGATGTTGTCCTGAGAAATTCCCATGCCATCGTACTCAACCAAATGATTGTCTGAAGTAGTTTTTAATGCTGCTCTACTTTGTGGATTAGGCAGACTAAGATTTTTTGCAACTGCATTAATCGCTTCTATTGGTAGTATAGAAGGTGCGCTTGATTTTGGTGCTCTGCTTAATGTTGGTTCGGAAAATTTACTGCCTGTAACAGAGGCCAACTTTTCTTTCTTAAAAGCAATACTTTTAATGCTATTGTAAACCGGAATGCCTCTATACATTTCCTGAACGTACACAAGGTCCGCATCAAGCGTTCGGTCATAATAGAAATTTGTAACCTTGATGTTTTCTGTGCCTAAATCGGATAATCCAGCCGATTTTAAATTCTGTTGAATAAGGCTTACGGCTTTTTTGCTATCAAATTTTTCCTGACCATGTACAGAATTTGCAGTTAATGCTGCAATGGTTGAAAGGATAAAAATGACACAAAATGAACTAAAGAGCGAAGAAGATTTTCTCATTTTATTTAGTTTAAGGTTTGTGTTTAAAAAAGCAATTTAACTTATTTTAACAAAAAACGCTTGATTTTCTTGGTGAACAAGAAAATCAAGCGTTTATAAATGATCAATCAGCTGATTATTGTTTTACTGCAACAACCGCCGCTCTTTTTTTACCTTGTATAACTTCAAATAAATAAGCACCTGGAATGAATTTATCACCAATTTCTACATATCTGGAACTAAGACCTAAATGATGTTGTATTTTTTTTCCTGAAGCATTGTATATGGAGATTGCAATCGTTTTATTATCGTCAGATTGAATGTTGAGTTTGAAAGATGACGCTGATGGGTTAGGTGATATTTTTACATTAAAAGGTTCAATAAAGCCATTTTCAGAAATGATATTTTTGGATACTGACAAAAGAGGGCATGTACCATTTGAGTTTAATTGAACATTGAAAATACAACTGTTCTTATTGGCCGAACTATCGGTAATCGTATATTCTATGATTGTTAATCCTGCATTAAATGTTTTGGAACCAACAAGCTTAATGCCTGTAGTGCCAGAGGATAATACAGTAGCGCCGGTCATTTTCCACACAAGACTATTTATTTTACAATTGTCTGAAAATATAGGGTTTGGGATACTAATGGATTTTGAGCAGTTTGTTCCGTCTGTAACCTTTGTAATATTTGAAGGGCATGAGAGTGTCGGTTTTACTTTGTCAAATATTGTTACAGTAAAATCAGTTGTGCTTTTATTTCCTTGAATATCTGTAATAGTATAAGTCACAATTGTTTTGCCAACATTAAAAGAACGTGTTCCTATTTGTCCTGCACCCGACATAATAGTTGCACCAGTCATAGTCCACGATAAAGTTGGCGTTCCACAATTGTCGCTAAAGTTTATCGCTGGTATGGAGATGCTTTTTGAGCAGCCTGATTGGACACTATCAACAATATTTAAAACAGCGTTATTAAATATTGGTTTTGCATTATCAATTAAAGTTACAGTTAGCATACAGGTAGTCTTATTGTTATTGCTATCATTAATGGTGTAAATTATCGTACTGATGCCGTTGTTAAATGTTTTACTTCCTATTAATCGGATACCGGATGAGGAAGATAATAATGTGGTAGCACCTGACATTTTCCAGGTTAATGATTTGATGGCACAATTGTCAGAATATAGCGGGTTGGCAATGGTTAATATTTTTGAACATCCATTACTGTTATTGGCAGTTCTATTGGCAGGGCAAGTAATGGTGGGCGGTGTTTTGTCGCTCAAAATGGTAATGGATTGCTCTGCAGTATCGCCACAACTACCGGTTGCCAACGAGTAATAATTAGTATTCGCTACAGCACTAGCTAAAGTTATTCCAGTACCAAGTTTTGAACCAGTTCCTTTTGGTCCAGAAAACCAGGCTATCATTGCATTTGAACCTTTAATGTTGTTTGCAGTAATAACAGTTGAGGCACCGAATGCACATATAGGATTTGCTGCAGCACTTATTGAACCAATGCTTACTGCTTTGGAAGTAATAACTATATCCGATGTTATTACACATCCACTACCAGAAGTAGCAGTAGCTGAATAAGTGGTTGATTGATTGATGTTTGATGCATTTACTTGTGCAGCATTATTTGAAGCAAGTGTTGTTCCATTTGGCGTTTCAATCCATGAATAAATAAATGGCGGTACTCCATTGTTGATGGTAATGATGTAATCTTCAGCTTCTCCATATCCACTATTAGTAGCATTGCAACTTGTTTCTATGCTTGGGCCATTGCTATCATCTGTACTTCGTAATCTAAGTCTTGTTGTTCCATTT
>JANMZN010000187.1:0-13222 GCA_031383285.1 Segetibacter sp. | reverse complement strand
ATACCGGACAGCTGATCATTTCCAAATCTTCAGTAGTCAGCGGGTTCTCCTGCCCCATCTCCTGCATCATCGCTGCGGTATATTGCAGTATTCGCTTCCAATCCTGCGGAAGGTGCCTTTGATGCAATAGCGCTGCAAATTTGGGTGGCTTTTGTTCAATTACTTCCGCCTGCAAAAGTTTTACTTCTTTAGCTGCTATTTCCGGGGTCCATTCAAACTTGGTAGCAAAAGTGATTACCCTTTCTACAATTAAAGGAAAATGCCTAGCAAGGTACAGGCCAACATATCCACCCATGCTGTAACCAAATATTGTTACGCTTGTTATTTTCTCTTCTTGAAGAAATGCCACCACTTCTTCCGCAAAATATTTAATTGAAAAAGGGTGTGAAATCTCCTTACCACCATGACCGGAAAAATTCATAGAAAGCACCCGGGTGTCATTTGACAATTTATCTCTCAGTGGAAATAGTTGTACTTCTGAACTAATAGCCCCATGCAGTAGTAAAATAGTTGCCATTCCCTATTTCTTAACTCGTTTTTTTAATTCATCAACCGGCATATTTAGTTGTCGCCCAGCAGGTTTCCCATTTTTATAGGTAATTATTTTTAACGTGGCAGCGTCTTTTGGAACGCTTAAAACACCCGTGTAACGTGGATAAAACTCATCGGGATTGGTTTCATCAAAAGAATAATAAATAACGAGGTCCTGAATTTCAGTTTCTAGTTTTACCTTAATATTTTCCCCGTCTTTGAGCACAGAAAAAATGGGTTCGTACATACTTCGTGCATATTTTACTTGCCTGATATCCATCCGTTGAAACTCATTTTCAACCTTTTGTATAAATGTACTCCAATTCTTCTTTTCCTTTGGCGACCAAACGGATTCAGCTATTGCCAAACCTCTTGGCCAAAGCATGTACTGTGCTGCCCTCATATTGGGAATTTGCTCCGTCCATAGGTTGCCCTGACCTCCAAGGATCAAAGCAGGATCAACCCCTGCAGGCAATGGATCAAATTTATAGGTTTGATTTAACCGGACAGTAGCATACACTTTTGGCTCTATGATGGGATCGCCCTGCATCAGATCTACATAAACGTAATCGTTGGGCGTCATCACCACTTTGTGTCCGGCCTTTGCTGCAGCAATACCACCTTTTGTACCGCGCCAACTCATAACAGATGCATCAGCCGGCAAACCTCCTTCCAGTATTTCATCCCATCCCATCAGCGTTTTGCCCTTAGAATGGATGATCTGCTGTACTCTTTTTACAAAATAGCTTTGAACTGCTTCCATATTGGCAAGACTGTCCGATACCATCAATGCTTTGATTGTGTCACTTTTTTCCCAGAAATTCTTTGCAGCTTCATCACCACCCATGTGAATATACTTGAATGGAAATAATTCGGCAACCTCTGTAAATACCTTATCCAGAAATACATATACATTTTCATTTGCCGGACAAAGGGTATTGTCTACCAATGCAGAGAACTTGCCACCGCCATGCCAATCCATAAATTTATCGCCAATGTTTACATGATAATCTCCCGGCGTACAGGATAATTCCGGATAGCATGCAACCGCTGCCATGCTGTGACCGGGAACGTCTATTTCCGGTAGAATGTTTACATATCTGTCAGCAGCGTATTTTACAAGGTCTCGAATGTCATTGTGTGTGTAGAACCCACCGTAATTTCGAGGTTCAGAAGAATCGGGTGCCGGCGTATTGCCCCATTTACCTTCTCTTTTTGGCCGCCACGCACCAAACTCAGTAAGACGTGGTAATGAATCTATCTGTAGCCTCCACCCCTGATCATCGGTTAAATGCAAGTGAAGCAAATTGTATTTGAACCTTACCATTTCATCTATAAACAGCTTTACCTCGTTTACAGTAAAAAAATGTCTGGTTACATCCAACATCAAACCGCGCCATGCAAACCTTGGAGAATCAATAATGGTTACTGCCGGCACTTCCCACTTCATCCCTGTTACCGGTGTTTTACTTTCTATTTGCTTTGGAAATAACTGAAGCAAAGTTTGAGCAGCATAAAATAAGCCTGCTGAATTTGAGGCCTTTGCAACAATTTTATCAGGTGCTACAATCAACTCATACCCTTCTGCACCAAACTTGTTTTCCTGGTCCAACAAAAAATGGATGCGCCCATTTTTACTACTTTTCAAGTCTTGCTTTATGGGTAAATGAATACCTGTAGCAGTTGCAATTTTATTTTCAAAATAGTTGGCAACATTCAGCATACCCGTATCCAAAGAGCTGACTTCAATATTATCGCCGGGTTTCAGTTGAAAAGCTCCAGCCCGGGTTTGAACTGACAGTGGCTCAGGAATAATAGAAATAGTTTGTGCAGCAGCGCATATTGTCATTATGACCCCAATGCCAATTAAGTAAACTGTTTTCATTTTATTGAAGTAGGTTTTATATTGTTAAACATAAAAATAATAACCGGATAACAGTTATTTATTCCAAGTATTTTTTGATTTTGCTAACTATTGAAATCAGATTTCCCCGAAAACCATCAATGTACTTCCAATTATTTAAAAAATATTTGGCAGGATGAAATGAATTATTCAATTTTACTTTATTTACAACGAATAATGAAAATGAAAATCTCTATAGCAAATAAATATTGGTGGCGTACTCGATGGCAACACGTGAACAGCTAATATCATTGCGATATTTTTCCTAAAGGGTTTGCTGTTTACGCAAACCCTTTTTTTATTCCCTAAACTTTAATAATAGAGATGTATGAAGTTCAAATTAATAGCAAATTGCAAACAACACCTTTTTGATAAAGAAACACCAATTAGTATTTACCTTAAAGTTCGGGAACACTTTAATCAATGTATTTTGCTTGAAAATTCTGAGCGATCTATTGAGAAAAATCATTTTTCCTATATCTGTTTTGATCCAATAGCAGGCATTTCGGTAACTGGATCGAACATTTCAAAAAGCTTTCCCGGAATTGCAACAGAAAACACAAAGCTCGAATCTACTACAGCCGCACTCACGGAAGTTGTTTCCTTTTTCAAGTCTTTTTCCATAATGGCACTCCCGGAAGGTTTTGAGTACCCCGGTTTGTTTGGCTACTTTGCTTACGACTCCATCAGGTATTTTGAAAACATTCAAATTACCAGTAGTAAGGATGTAACCATTCCGGATATCAAGTACGACCTTTACCGGTATGTTCTCATTATAGACCATCACAAAAGCGAAATGGCTTTGGTTACTTTAAGAAACGAAGACGAACAGCCAACCACTTTCGCAGCAATAGAGTCTATTCTCAACAACTACAATGTAGCATCTTATCCGTTCAAGACTACATCAAAAGAAACAAGTAATTGTACCGACGACGAATATTTGGCAACGGTGAAAAAAGGCAAAGCTCATTGCTACAGGGGCGATGTTTTCCAAGTTGTTTTGTCTAGGTCGTTTCAGTTAAATTTCAAAGGAGATGACTTCAATGTTTATAGGGCATTAAGAGCTATTAATTCATCTCCATACTTGTTTTACTTTGATTATAATAGCTTCCATTTATTTGGTTCATCACCAGAGGCGCAAATAAAAATTACGCCAGATAAGGCAACCATCTACCCTATTGCAGGTACTTACCGCCGCACAGGAGATACCCAAAAAGACCAGTTACTATCCGCCGAATTAATAAACGATAAGAAAGAAAATGCCGAACACATCATGTTGGTAGATCTGGCCCGAAACGATTTAAGCAAACACTTTGCGCAAGTAAAGGTTGCGGAATACAGAGCTGTTCAATACTTTTCACACGTTATCCATCTGGTGTCAAAAGTAGAAGGAGAACAACTTTTGGATGCTAGCCATCCATTAAAAATTCTTGCAGATACTTTTCCAGCTGGAACGCTAACAGGTGCGCCTAAGCACAAAGCGATGACCATCATTGACGAATTAGAGTCGACCCAACGGGGCTTCTATGGCGGATGTATCGGCTTTGCAGGATTTGATGGCACATTGAATAAAGCCATTATGATCCGATCCTTTTTAAGTAAGGCAAATACACTTCATTACCAGGCAGGGGCAGGCATTACCGTTTCTTCTAATCCCGTCAATGAATTACAGGAAATAAACAATAAAATAAACGCATTGCGCAATGCAATTGAAATAGCAAATACTTTGTAAAATGAAAATACTCATCATTGACAATTATGACAGCTTCACCTATAACCTGGTGTATCTGGTTCGTACAATAACAGGTAGCATGCCTGAAGTGAAAAGAAACAACCTTTTTGAGTTGGAAGAAGTAGCCCATTTTGACAAAATCATGCTTTCTCCGGGACCGGGCATTCCATCTGAAGCAGGGTTGATGATGGATTTGATTAAAGCGTATGCAACACAAAAATCCATATTGGGCGTTTGCCTCGGCCACCAGGCCATTGGCAGTTTTTTTGGTGGCGAACTGGTCAACATGGAAAATGTCTTTCATGGTCAGCAAACAATGATAAGACAGGTGGCCAATGACCCGATTTTTGCCAACGTTCCACAAGAATTTAATGCCGGTCGTTATCATTCCTGGATTGTAAACAGAAGTAATCTTCCATCAGAACTGGAAGTGACTGCTGAAGATGAACAAGGTTTGATTATGGCACTCAGGCATAAACAATATGATTTGAAGGGTGTGCAGTTTCATCCGGAAAGCATTATGACCAATGATGGCGAACAAATAATAAGAAACTGGATAAACAGTTAATATGAAAGATCAACTATCGCAACTATTCAGGCATGAGCGGTTTAACAGGCAGCAAGCACGGGAAGCATTGACTTCGTTGCTCAGCAGCGAAAACAACATTTCTTCTATAGCCTCTTTTATTTCTGCATTCAATATGCGCCAACCGGATATTGAAGAAATGCATGGATTTATCCAGGCCATGATTGAGATGTGCAACAAACTTGACTTAGGCACCCAAGATGCCATTGATATAGTAGGTACAGGAGGCGATGGAAAAAACACCTTCAACATTTCAACGTTATCGGCCATTGTAGTTGCTGCTGCAGGTGTGAAAGTAATAAAGCATGGCAATTATGCTTCCAGTTCCGTTAGTGGTTCTTCCAATGTTTTGGAAACGTTGGGTTATCAATTTACGAATGATCAATCAATACTGCGTAAACAGTTAGAAGCAACAAATATCTGCTTTCTGCATGCACCGCTTTTTCATCCGGTCATGGTTAAAGTAAAGCAAATCAGAAAGGAATTGAGTCTGCAAACCTTTTTTAATTTATTGGGACCGTTGATAAACCCCGCCAGCCCTTCTAAGCAAGTATTGGGCGTATCGCATCATAGCCATATACGCAAATACCAATATCTGATGCAGGAGACCGGGAAAACTTTTTGCCTTGTTCATTCTATGGATGGTTATGACGAAATATCATTAACAGGCCATTTCAAAATCATTAGAAACGATACAGTTGATTATCTCAGTCCGGAAGATATTGGGATGCCAACTACACGGCCGGAAGAACTCTATTCCGGCGACACGATAGAACAAGCAGCAGGTATTTTTATTAATATTCTGGAGGGGAAAGGGACTGATGCACAAAAAAATGTAGTGATTGCCAATGCTGCATATGCTATACAATGTGCGCAGCCCATGCTTAATATCTATGACTGCCTGGCACTTTCCAAAGCCACTTTAGAATCCGGAAAAGCTATTGAAACTTTTAAAAAATTAACAGATATATCATGACCAAGTTAGAAGAAATTGTTGCGCAAAAACGCAAAGAAGTAAATGAAAAATCCATTCTTTTCCCAACCCAACTGCTAGAGCAATCTATCTATTTTGATAGCCCGCTTGTATCTATGAAAAAATACCTGACGAGAAAAGATAAGAGCGGTATTATTGGCGAATTCAAAAGAAAATCACCATCTAAAGGGATGTTGAATAAATACGCCTCCGTAGAAAAAACGTCTATTGGCTATATGCAAGCCGGCTGCAGTGCATTATCTGTACTTACTGATGAACATTTTTTTGGCGGTAGCAACAAGGACCTCACCCAAGCCCGGCAGTTTAATTTTTGTCCCATCCTCCGCAAGGATTTTATTATAGACGAATATCAGATTGTTGAGGCAAGATCAATTGGTGCAGATACCATATTGTTGATTGCGGCCATCTTGGATAAGGCACATACAAAAAGGTTAGCAACGTTTGCAAAATCAATGGGTCTGGAAATTATATTCGAAGTACATGAAGCAGATGAACTCGATAACCTTGTTGATGAAATTGACATTGTTGGCGTCAACAATAGAAATCTAAAAACTTTCAATACGGATATCAATACTTCCTTTGAATTACTTCCGCTGATTCCGGAGCAATATTTAAAAATTTCGGAGAGCGGTATACACTCACCTGAGGTTGCCATGACCCTTAAAAATGCTGGTTTTAATGGATTGTTGATTGGTGAACAATTTATGAAAAGCAGCGATCCTGCACAAAACTGTGCAAAGTTTATTCAGCAACTAAATCATCTATATGCTGGTTAAAATTTGTGGGCTAAAGGATCGAATAAATATTGAACAGGTATTATCACATAAACCAGAAATGGCAGGTTTTATTTTCTATGAAAAATCACCTCGATTTGTAGGTTATGAACCATTATTTACCCAATTTGTTTATGGTTTACACAATGTAAAGAAGGTTGGTGTTTTTGTAAACACTTCATTTGATCAGCTATTAGAAACATCTAAAGCATTTGGCCTCGATTACGTTCAACTGCATGGCAATGAATCGGCAGATGATTGTAACACAATCAGCAGGCAAATCAGCGTAATCAAGGCTTTCAGAATGGATGAGGATTTCAATTTCAAAATATTAGCTGAATATGAAGGGTGCTGTTCCTATTTTTTATTTGATACCAACACGAGTAATTATGGAGGCAGCGGTAAAAAATTCAATTGGAAATTGTTGGAAAACTATAAAGGTTCTACTCCATTTATATTAAGCGGAGGCATAGGTCCCGAAGACAATGAGCAATTAAAACAAATCATCCATCCGGCATTTGCAGGGATAGACCTGAACAGTAGATTTGAAATAGAACCTGGCATTAAAAACATTGACTTGATTAAAAAATTTATACATGAAATACGCAATTGATGAGAATGGGTATTATGGAAAATTTGGTGGTGCATATGTGCCTGAAATGCTTTACAACAACATTCATGAATTGAAATCAGCTTATCAGCAAATTATTACTGAGCCTTCGTTTAAGGAGGAGTTAGAATTGTTGTTGAATGATTTTGTTGGGCGGCCATCTCCCTTATTTTATGCCAATAGGCTTTCAGAACGCTACCAAACAAATATTTACCTCAAAAGAGAAGATCTAAACCATACCGGTGCGCACAAGATCAACAATACCATTGGCCAGATTTTATTGGCGAAAAAGATGGGTAAAAAACGAATTATTGCAGAAACCGGCGCCGGTCAGCATGGTGTAGCTACTGCCACCGTTTGTGCTTTAATGGGTTTGGATTGTGTAGTTTTTATGGGGGCAAAAGATGTAGAAAGGCAAGCACCTAATGTAGAACGAATGCAATTGTTGGGAGCAAAAGTAGTAGCCGTTACAAGCGGAACACAAACATTAAAAGATGCCACCAATGAAGCAATTCGCGATTGGATAGCTGATCCTGAGAACACATTCTATATTATTGGTTCAGTAGTTGGACCTGACCCATATCCGGAAATGGTCACTTATTTTCAGAGCGTTATTGGTCGCGAAATAGCAGCGCAATTGTTGGCTAAAACTGGTAGTCAAAATCCAACAGCTATTCTAGCTTGTATAGGTGGTGGCAGCAATGCAATCGGTGCTTTCCACCATTTTCTTGATGAAGAAAGCGTGACATTATATGCTGTAGAAGCTGGTGGGCTTGGTATTCATTCAGGTCATAGTGCAGCTACGATGGTCAATGGAACACCCGGTGTAATCCATGGCAGCAAAACCTATTTGATGCAAACAGCAGATGGGCAAATAGATGAGCCTTATAGTATCTCGGCTGGTCTAGATTACCCTGGTATTGGACCTATACATGCTCATTTATATGAAACAAAACGCGTAAAGTATTTAAATGCAACAGACCAGCAAGCTTTGGATGCCGCCTATAGACTTATGCAATATGAAGGCATTATTCCTGCCCTTGAAACCGCCCACGCACTTGCCGCATTAGAAGAATTGAAATTTAAAACTACAGATGCTGTAGTGATCAATTTATCTGGCAGAGGCGATAAAGATTTGGCCACCTATATCAAACATAAAAAACCATGAACAGGATAAACGAACTTTTTGAAAGGAAGAAAAATAAGGTATTGTCCATTTATTTTACTGCTGGATTTCCTACATTAGATAGTACGCTGGCTGTAATAGAAGCACTAGATAAATCAGGTGCGGACTTAATAGAAATTGGCATTCCATTTTCTGACCCCATAGCTGATGGACCCACCATACAACAAAGTAGCCTGGTTGCCCTTGAGAATAAATTTACCATCGATACACTTTTCGAACAATTAAAAAATGTTCGCCAAATTACTCAGTTGCCATTGGTATTGATGGGATATTACAATCCTATATTCAAATACGGAGCGGAAAAATTCTTTAAAAATGCACATGAGTGTGGCATAGATGGATTCATAATACCCGATATGCCACTTTCAGAATATTCAGCACTGTACAAGGATATTTTCGCTACGTACCATCTGGCTATGAATTTTCTGATCTCGCCTGCTACTACTACAGAACGCATCAAAGAGATTGACAACCTAAGTAACGGGTTTATTTATCTGGTCACTTCGTTCGGAGTTACCGGTGGTTCGCTCAAGTTTAGCGATGAGCAAATTGATTCGCTCAAAAGAATTTCAACATTATCCTTATCAAGCCCGGTTATGGGTGGCTTTGGCATCAGAAATAAAAACGATTTCGAAACTGTTTGTGAACATGTAAATGGTGCCATTATTGGAAGTGAATTTATAAAGATACTATCTCAAACAACTGGCAATCCATCCAACCAAATTCAATCATTTATTCAATCAATCATCAAATGATCATACAATTAGAAGATAATCTGGCTGCAAATTATAAAGAAAACATACTAGCCTTGCTAAGCCAACAAGGCTATACAACCACAGAAGTAACTACCCAGGCAGGGTCTTATCTGGTAGGGATTGGAAAGAACACGACGGACATTAGAAAAATTGGAGCATTACCCGGCATTTTAGATATTCATGTAGTATCTGACGGGTACCAACTCGTTTCAGGAAAATGGAAACTTCATGAAACCGAAGTGCCCGTAAATGGCAACATCATTGGCAATGGTAATTTTATGTTGATGGCTGGCCCTTGTGCTATAGAAACACCTGAACAAGTGCATGCAATAGCTAAACATTTGGTGGAGAATAATATCAAAATTATGCGTGGTGGCATTTTCAAACCCCGCAGCTCACCGTATTCTTTTCAAGGATTGGGAATGGAAGGGTTAAAAATGTTTTATAGCATTTGTAGGGAATATGGTTTGAGTATAATTTCGGAAGTAATGGAGGTAGACCAGATAGAAAAGATGTATGACTATGTAGATATTTTTCAGGTAGGTGCAAGAAATTCGCAAAATTTTAATCTGCTACATGCTTTGGGAAAGGTGGACAAACCTGTACTATTAAAAAGAGGTATTAGTGGCAGCATAGATGAGTTGTTACAATCTGCTGAATATATTTTTTCAAGTGGCAATGAGAAGTTGATGCTTTGTGAACGAGGTATTCGAACTTACGAAAATGCTGCTAGAAATACATTTGACATAAACGCAATCCCTATTTTAAAAGAGAAAACACATTTACCGGTTATAGCAGATCCATCTCACGGCATAGGAATAAGAAGGCACGTAAGTTTCATAGCCCTAGCAGCAGCTATAGCAGGTGCAGATGGAGTAATTTATGAAGTACATGAAAAACCCGAGGAAGCGTACAGTGACGGACAGCAAACTTTAAACTTTGATGAAAGCAAAGAAATGGCAACTAAAATCAACAACTTAAAAAGCTATTTATCAGCAACGAAAAATAGTCTGTAACCATTCCTGAAATAGAATCGAAAATTTATACCTACAACACCTGAACAATCAAAAACTTCAGGTAATTGGTATTTTCCATTCCCCATACAATGGGATGGTCACTAGATTGCGCTTTAAAAGTTACTTGCCTTAATTTCCGCCTGGCATCTTTAGCTGCCAAATTAATGGTTTGTAAAAACAACTCAGGCGACACTAAATTTGTACAACTGCTGGTGACTAAAAATCCGCCGGGTCTTATTAATTTCATTCCACGCAGATTGATTTCTTTATATCCGGATATTGCTTTTTGAATGTTCTCGCGGTTTTTGGTAAATGCCGGTGGGTCTAGCATTACAACATCATATTTTGGTCCATCTTTCCCCCACTGTTTTAGCACATCAAAAGCATTCATTGCCTGAAAAGTACATATGTCAGACAGCCCGTTTAGCATTGCATTTTTATTTGCTTGTGCTATGGCATTCTCTGAAATATCAATACCAACAACCGATTTAGCGCCATAATGAGCGGCATGTATTTCGAATGTACCTGTGTAAGTAAATGTGCCCAAAACGTCAGCATCCTTTACAATGTTTCTGATAGCCCTTCGATTGTCTTGTTGATCAAGAAAATAGCCCGTTTTTTGACCATTTTCAATGTCAACATGAAATTTCAAATCATTTTCATTAATGATAATATTGGGGTTAAAAGGCGAACTCAAAAATCCTTTTTTCTGCTCAAGACCTTCCAACTCCCTTACAGGCACATCGTTTCTTTCATAAATGCCTTTAGGTTGAAATATACTTTGCAAACTTTTTACAATCGAATCTTTCCACACTTCTATACCATATGAAAGGGTCTGAATAACGAAATAATCGTTGAACTTGTCGATAATTAGGGCAGGCATATAATCTGCCTCCCCAAATATTAGCCGGCAGTTTTCAGTATATCCAAGCTTTTGCCTGTATTGCCATGCTGATAAAATGCGGTTATGAAAAAACTGTTCATTTATTTGTTCATTCTTGTCCCGGGTTAGCAGCCGGATCATGATTTGCGACTTCTCGTTGATATAACCTTTGCCTATAAACTTATGGTCATGTGTAAACACTTCAACTATATCCCCGGGATTGGTCGCCCCATCAACACTATTAATTTCATTGCCATAAATCCAGGGGTGACCATTTACAACCCGCTGACTTATTTTCTTATTCAAAACTGCTTTGGTCATGTGGCAAAGGTAGTCGTACAGATGAATTTGCTTGCAGCAAATGTCAATTTGGCTTTTAATTCAGCTTTGGCAAAGCATTTGACCTTTACCTTTGCGCAAAATTTTAATTATGGCAGATAATATTCCAAATACAGATACAATAGATATCAATTCAGATGATAGTATTCCCGGTACCTCACATCTAAATGATGAAATGGAGGAACAAGGGGCGGTTGATAAATTAAACTTAGAATTGCAAGAGCAAAAAGATAAATACCTGCGCCTAGTGGCCGAGTTCGACAATTTTAAGCGTAGAAATGCTAAAGAGCGAATGGAATTGATACAAACTGCCGGCAAAGAAGTAATCACTTCTATGTTGGATGTACTGGATGACTGCGATCGTGCTGAAAAACAAATCCAATCTACAGAAGACTTAGAACAAATCAAACAAGGCGTTCAACTGGTTTTTAACAAACTCAGAACCACGATGCAGGCAAAAGGGCTAAAGCAAATGGAGAGCATTAATACTGATTTTGATGTAGAAAAACATGAAGCCATCACCGAAATACCCGCTGCAAATGACAGTATGAAAGGAAAAGTAGTGGATGATGTGACAAAAGGGTATTACTTAAATGATAAAATAATCCGCTTTGCAAAGGTGGTAGTAGGAAAATAATTACAATATAAAATAAATTTTCAACATCAGAAACAGACAATTCATCCTGTTTCTGATTTGTTATTAGAATAGCAAGCATGTCAACAAAAAGAGATTACTACGAAATTTTAGGAGTAAGCAAATCTGCCGGTGCAGATGAAATCAAAAAAGCATATCGAAAGGTGGCTATGCAATACCACCCTGACCGAAATCCAGATGACAAAGAAGCTGAAGACAAATTTAAAGAAGCAGCAGAGGCATATGAAGTACTGAGCGATTCTGATAAAAAAGCCAAATATGACCTGTATGGGCACCAGGCATTTGGTCCCGGCACCGGAGGTTTTGGAGGTGGCAGCACGGAAGATATTTTTAGCCAATTCGGTGATATTTTTGGAGATGATGTGTTCGGTAATTTCTTTGGCGGCGGAGGTGGCGGAAGAAGCAGAGGCGGGGGCGGAAGACGATCTACAGGGCAGCGCGGTAGCAATCTTAGAATTAAATTAAAACTTACCTACGAAGAGATAGCCAAAGGAGTAACAAAAAACATTAAAGTTAAAAAATACATTATTTGCAATACCTGCAATGGAAATGGGGCCAAAGACAAAGGCAGTGTTCAGAACTGTGGCACCTGTGGAGGAAGCGGTCAGGTAAGAAGGGTTCAAAATACATTTCTTGGGCAGATGCAAACCGTGACCACTTGTCCAACTTGTAATGGAGAAGGATCTACCATTACAGCAAAATGTGGAGTTTGTAAGGGAGAAGGAAGAATGTACGGTGAAGAAACGGTTAGTATAGACATCCCGGCAGGTGTGCAGGAAGGCATGCAATTGAGCATGAACGGAAGAGGCAATGCTGGTGAAAGAGGTGGAATGAATGGAGACCTCATTATCCTGATAGAAGAAGAAACACACACAGAACTTACAAGAGAAGGACTAAATGTAGCTTATGATCTTTTCATAACATTTCCTGATGCTGTTTTTGGAACGAGTGTGGAAGTACCAACGATAGACGGAAAAGCTAAAATAAAAATACCTGCAGGCACACAAAGCGGTAAGATTTTCCGCTTAAAAGGAAAAGGTTTTCCCGAAGTGAATGGTTATGCAAAAGGGGACCAATTGGTTCAAGTGAATATTTGGACTCCACAGCACGTAAGCAGCGAAGAGAAATCAATGCTGGAAAAAATGAACGGAAGCAACAATTTCAAGCCACTGCCTGATAAAAACGACAAGAGTTTTTTTGAGAAAATAAAAGAAGCTTTTAGCTAATAATGAAGAGTTGGGTTATTGCAAAGCAACGAT
>JANMZN010000151.1:0-3792 GCA_031383285.1 Segetibacter sp. | reverse complement strand
CCCGCTGCTGCCTGAAATATAACTTACAACTTTCCTCTGTGGAATAGGTCGTAAAGAACTTGTCTATCTTCATAAGTACTAATATTATTAGCAAATATATGCTAATAATATTAGCCTGCACTCAATTGCGGATAGTCATTACTATTTTGTTATTGGCTTGTAATACTGTAGAGCCTCACTCATATACTTCTGCAATTGTTCAATTCTTGTTTGCTCAGCTGGGTGAGTACTTAGAAATTCTGGGGGTTTTTGACCATTACTTAATTTTGCCATTCTTTCCCACAAAGGAACTGCTTGTCGTGGATCATATCCTGCCAAAGCTGTATAAATAAGTCCATAACGATCAGCTTCAAGTTCTTGTTGCCGGCTGTGAGGCAAAATAGCCCCAACTGTACTTCCTAAACCGTAGGCTTGCATAAATAAATTTTGAGTTTGGGCAGGTTTATTAGCCAAGGCTACAGAAAGCGCAACCCCACCCAACTGCTGTACCAAACCTTGGCTCATGCGCTCTGACCCGTGTTTTAACACAGCATGGGCTACCTCATGACCTACTACAACTGCAAGGGCAGCTTCATTTTGGGTTACCGGAAGTATTCCTGTATAAACCACAATTTTTCCACCGGGCATACACCAGGCATTTACATCATTGCTTTGAACTAAATTGTATTCCCAATTAAATCCTTGAAGTTCGTTGGCTAGACCTTTATCTTTATAGAAGTTCGTAACTGCATTGGCGATTCTTTTGCCAACTCTTTTCACCATTTCTGCATCTTTACTCTGAGAACCCGATACTACTTTACTCTCAGTTAAAAACTGTTTGTACTGCGAAACAGCCATTTCTTGCATCTGTCCATCAGAAACAAGTGACAACTGGCTTCTTCCAGTGATAGCATTTTGTGTACAAGCTACTACCAAAAACAAAACCAACATACTTAATACCAAATGAATACTCTTCATATTAATCAATTTAATAGCCTTAATTCAATAATGATACCAATAGATGAAACAAAATGTTAGAAAATCACATTTTTGTAATAAATCCGAACTTGCTCATTAAATTCTCCTACCTCTTCTTCGATCTCTATGCTTTAGAATAGGAACCTTGCTTTCAGTCCCCTTTATGAGCCTATTAATATTTTTTTGATGCGTGAGAATAACCATCAAGGCAACTGCGATTGCAAATACTCTATAAAGAGGTTCTTTTTCATTGAAGATAAATAAAATGAATACAGCAAATGAAACGCTGGCTAAAATAGAGCTTAATGAGACAAACCTGGTAAAAAACAGTACAAAAAGAAATACCCCAACGCAATAAACAGCTACAATGGGTTGGATGGCGATTACCATTCCAAATAAGGAAGCAACGCCTTTGCCACCCTTAAAATCAGCAAATAATGGAAAAATATGACCAATAACTGCTGATAATCCTAATCCAACCATTAAATTGGTTCTTTGCCATTCATCGTGCATATAATACGGAACAAGAACATATAAAGAAGTGGCTACAACTCCTTTGATAATATCTACAACCATTACAAATGTTCCCCACTTTGAACCAAGCACCCTAAATGTATTGGTTGCACCTGCGTTACCACTTCCATATTCTCGTATGTCAACTCCAAAAAAATACCTGCTTACCCAAACTGAAGTTGGAATGGATCCAATAAGATAAGCAAGTATTGTTAGTAATATTTCGATCATTTATACCCAAAAAATTTTAACGTTAGAATAGGCAAAAATAGCGCATGAAAAACAAAATAGCCAAACCCTCTTTATTTTATTAGTTTATTTAAGCATCAAGCATATCCAATTATCTTTTTCTATAGTATTTAAGTGGTTTATTCCATGAATATTGAAAGCATTAATAATGTCCCGCTCATCATTAGCCAGTAACCCACTTAACAATAATATCCCATTATCATTTAAAGATTTGGCAAGCTTTAAACTGTTTGCAATAATTATATTTTTATTAATATTTGCCAGTACAATGTCAAATTTTTCTATAGGAATAAATGCATCAACTTTTTCAACCTTAATAAACATACAATTATTGATCTCAATATTCTCCAATGAATTTTCAATACTCCAATCATCATTGTCTATTGCCCAAATATAATTACTACCCATTTTTTCTGCTAGAATAGCCAAAATTCCGGTTCCGGTTCCAAAATCTGCGACCCGCTTTCCAATAAAATCTAATTTACTCATTACACTTATCATCATGTAGGTTGTTGCATGATGCCCAGTACCAAAACTCATTTTAGGGGTGATTACAATCTCAAATTTCACTTTTTCAAATGGCTGATGAAAAGATGCTCTTACGGCACAAAAATTATCAACTACCACAGGTTGAAAGTTGGATTCCCATAATTCATTCCAATTTTGTTGTTGTATAATACTCGATGTAAAACTTACATTATACAAATTAAGAACCTCTATTAAGGCATCTGTATTAAAATTTTCTTCTTCAATGAATGCTTTCAGTTCAGAATTACCTTCCTCAAATGCATCATAGTTAAAGGAAGAAAGCAGTGCAATAACTTCTTCATTCTTTTCTTTAGTTAGTCCGTTGATAACTACTTCTACCGTATTTCTCATAATAATGTGAAGTTGAAACTTTTTAGGAATATTGTTGATTTTAATTCAGTTCTTATATTTTTATGAAAATTTGTGAAGAGACATTAGAAAAATGAAGGGTCAATCTGCATGAACCAAAAAGATTATTACAAAATATTAGAAGTTAGCCCAACTGCAAGTGCCGCAGAAATCAAGAAATCCTACAGGAGGCTCGCACTTCAATATCACCCTGATAAGAATTTCGGGAATAAAATTTACGAAGCTAAATTTAAAGAAATACTTGATGCTTACAAAGTCCTTTCGGACATTTCTAAAAGACAGGATTACAATAACCAACGTCGATACCATGCTGAAGAAACTAAAAGAAAACAAAGTGAACCAAGCCAAGGCTTGGTTACTGCAATTACCATATTAAATCAAGCTATAGCTTTTAGAAAAAAAATTGCTGTTATTGATCCATATCGCATGAATAAAATGGCTTTGTTTAAGCAAATCCAACTATTACTGTCAAAACAAAACATTTACACTATCAAACAATTCAACGACCCTAAACTCAATAGGCGATTGGTCGAAGAAATTATCTTTTGTTCAAAATTTCTACCCTATGCCCATGTTGAAAGAATTTGTTTTCAACTGTCAGCATTAGCTGGTACTGACAATGATATCTACAGCAGAATTTATAAATTTTCTAAGGAAATCAGAATAAGAAGTCTTTGGGAAAAATATAAATTGATCGTAGCACTCCTCGTTGTTCTAATTATTTGTATCCTAATATTTTTCCTTAGTTCGGATCCGGGTTATTGAACAAGCTATTCATTAGTGTGCAGTGATCTTTGCCAATTGAATTGTATAATAATAGCTTTTGAATAATAAGTGTATAAAATAAAAGTGCACTTTAATACCATTCATTATAAATCAGTTTAAAACATGGCTGATTTTTGCCCGTTTCGATAATTAATAGATACGGAAATTTAAGATATTTTATATTGTCTAAACAAATCCAATACTTGATTGTTATAATAATTTTATAAGGTAAAAGTTGTGTTGTTTTTTTATTTCCCAACATGACTTAGGTGTGCTACTTTTGCAATGCCTTTTTTAAAAACCAAAATGATATATGACCTGGAAGCAAATGTTCACTTCTTCGATTGGGCGAAAATTAGTAATGGCAATCACAGGAATTTTTCTGATCACTTTTTTAGTTGTTCACGTAGG
>JANMZN010000144.1:0-13817 GCA_031383285.1 Segetibacter sp. | reverse complement strand
GCCGGTTACCCTACGAATTAAACTTACCAATGCTATCAATTCATTTCTTGGTCCGCTGAAAACCTTGCCTCCCTTCGACGGGCTCAGGGTGACAAGGTTTTCATAAGCCCGCCACACATGCAGGGGACTGAGGAGGGGTTGTTCGGTGGTTATTTTTTCGTACAGGTCACGGATCATTTTGTAGGTGAGTTCCCTGCGGCGGTAGGGCTGTCCGTAAAAAATCTGCAGGGCGGTTATCTCGTCTTTGTGTGCCTGTATCCATGCGGTAAAATTGCTGATGGTACCGGCGGCGGCGGCTTCTTGGTCTTTTACCCAACCGATATTGCTGATCGTATCTATGTTGATGCCGTCAATTACCTGGTCGTACTTTTTGCGAACGTCAACAATGAAGTTGCGGAGTTCGGGATTATTAAAAACTGCTACGGCTTGCTCAATGAGTTGTGAATGGTGAATGGTGAATTGTGAATGGGTGTCTGCCGGTGATGCACCCTGCATTTCACTTTCAGCCTTCAACCTTAAATTTTCAACTGTATCCGGGTCGTAGGCGTTTAGTAATTCCTTCACCACATGGCTGATGGTATGGCCGTTGGCCTGCTCGGAAAAAGCAGCTTTTTCTTTTTCATTTATTTGTTTGTCCAATCGGATAAGGCGGTTGGCAAGTGTGCTAAGTATGTCTTCCTGTGTATTGCCCATGGCTACATTCTGCAGCAAATCTTTCAGACTCATGCCGGGCTTTTTCTCCAGGGGTCGGCTGTCGGTTTTCTGGCTTTGCTCCACCCCAATGGCATCAATAATTACAAAATGGTCTTTGGTGAATTTGGCAGAGGGTGTACCTGTGGCTTTCAATTGTTCAAGCGAACAGGTTCTTGTGCCCCGGCCTTTCATCTGTTCGTAATAGCTGCGGCTTTTTACATCTCTCATGAATACCAATACTTCCAACGGGCGGATATCGGTGCCGGTGGCAATCATATCTACCGTTACGGCAATGCGGGGATAGTAATCGTTGCGAAACTGGCTGAGTACGGTCTTGGGGTCTTCTTCACTTTTATAGGTGATCTTTTTGCAGAATTTATTTTCTTCGGCAAATTCTTCCCGTACAATTTCAATAATGTCTTCGGCATGAGAATCTGTTTTGGCAAAGATCAACGTCTTGGGCACTTCAAACACCTCACCCCGGCCCTCTACTGAAGGAGAGGGAGAAAGGCGGTCGGGGAAGATGGCAGGCAGGTTTTCTTTCATGGCCCTTATGATCGTTCTGATGGTGCTGGGATTTACAATATCCTTATCCAGTTGCTTGCCACTATATTCAATGTCTTCATCCACACTCTCCCAAAATTTTCTTCGTGTTAACCTTTCCCGCTTATCTACTTTTTCACCCATAGTAATCTTGCTGCCATCTTTGGTAATTTTTGTTTCGATGATGAATACGTTGTAGGGAACGAGTACACCATCAATCACGGCTTTTTCGTAACCGTAATCACTTACCAGATTTTGGTTGAAATAACCAAAGGTCCGGTTATCTGGAGTGGCAGTAAGGCCAATTTGAAATACATCAAAATAATCGAGTACCTGTTTCCACAAATTGTAAATGCTGCGGTGGCATTCATCAATCACGATGAAATCAAAGAACTCAATAGGTACTTTTTCCGTATAGGTAACGGGTGCCGGTTCCCGTTGTTGAAATTCGTTGGGGTTTGTTTCTTCTGCGCTTTCATCCAGTTCGGTTCCTTTCAAAATGGAATACATTCTTTGAATGGTGGAAATATAAACCTGGTTATCGACAGGGATGAAACTGCTTTTTAATCTCGTAACGCCATAGAGTTCGGTGAACTTTCGGTTATCATCATTGGGCACATAAGCCATCATTTCCTGTTCGGCCTGTTCGCCTAAGTTTTTTGTATCTACCAAAAATAAAATGCGTTTGGCTTTGGCGAATTTTAATAACCGATAAATAAAGGTGATGGCGGTAAAGGTTTTACCCGAGCCTGTGGCCATTTGTATTAAAGCCTTTGGCTTTGCATCTTTAAAGGATAGCTCAAGTTTATTGATGGCGAGTATTTGGCACGCTCTTAAGCCATCTGTTGGCAAAGCTGGAATGTCGTGTAATCTTGTTCTTAAAGAAGTATCCTTTTTCATCCATTCTGAAAACGTTTCTGGCCGATGAAATGTAAACACAGGCCTTGATCTTGGTTTCGGATCACGGTTGTCAGTGAAACGGGTAACATCGCCGGTGCTTTCATAACCAAAAAGCAATGGTTCGTTGTTAAGGTATTTAAGTTTGGCTGTCCGGTATCCATCCGTTTGTTCTTCATGCATCGTCAGGTGAACGCCTTCTTCTGCCCGTTTGGCTTCTATGATACCTATTGGTTTTTTATCTACAAATAATACATAATCTGCGGGTCCAATATCTGTGTGATATTCGCGAATTGCAACCCCGTTTGATACTGCCAGGTTAATTTGATTTTTGTTTTGAATCGTCCACCCACAAGCAACTAGCTGAATATCTATTCTATTCCGTGCAAGTTGCTCAGGGTTTTGGTTATCGGTTGGCATAATTCGTTTACAAATTAACAATTATTATTATTACAATACGAATAATAATTATTTATTTTTTTCCAGTTAAGCAAAACGCTTTTTTTTAATTAAGAAAATTTGCGAACGCTCAATAGGTTTTTGATGGTATTTGTTTGCTATTCCCTGCAATCAAAACAATTCTTATAACCCCCGGCTGTATTGTTGTTCTTCCGGTTGTTAGACTTGGAAGATGATCATTATCGTAACAAATTTTTCAACACCTCAATCGCCAAATTAAAAATTAAAGACCAACACAGGTCAGCTTTATGCTTCGAATTTTGCAACCAATGACCTTATTTTGGGAGTATGAATAAATAAAAAATGCCGCTGATGTATCTTACACCAGCGGCTCAAAAAAATTAGTTAATACCGTTTCACCTATTCAATGATCTACTAAACCCTCCCTACCAAAACTTCTTTTTACTACTTTCTCCAAAAAGCATATCTACTTTATCATCGTTGATCATAGGTATTTCAACACCTTGTGTACGATGATAAACGCCACAAATGAAAATACTTTGCGCAGCACTAATAACAGCAATCACAAGCAAACCGGCTTCGAGTGCTAGTACTACACCAACCACGGTATTAATTAGTGAGCCGAGGAAAAACAGTGGAACGCAAGTCAGTAGAAGTGCTACAAATTGTACAAGCCCCAAACTGAAATTTCCTGCCAGACTTTCACCCCATTTTTCTTTCATAATATTTGCAGATCTTTTGATGGCATCTACCGGTCCTAAATTTTCATTCACTAAAACAGGTACAACAAAAAAGGTTGCTATGTTCCATACGATGCCAATGATGCCAGTTATAATCTTTCCGACTATACCAAATTCCTCCTGAATCATTTTTAATATTGTGCCAACTGTAGCCGCCATCACAGCCCAGCTAAATATGATACCAATTCTGCTAAAACTGAAGTTGAGGCCTTCTGAAATATCAACTTCCTCTCCTTTGAAGTATTTGCCTACACAGTACATCAGAGCTACGTTGAAAAAGATAACAATAAAGTAATTAACCAAATAAAAACCAAATACCAACAGGTAGGCTAAAATATTGTTGTTTTCATCAAAGAGTTCCGACAACCAGGATGATGCGAATACTGTGCCGACTAAAAAAGAGGTAATCAGTAAAATCAAAGAGGCCCCGGATAGAATGGGAAAAATGATCAGCTTTTTGTTTGAATTGAGTATTCTAAGGCTTTTCATAGACATATTCCATCCGTTTGATAAGCGGTCAAGTAAACTCATAATTGGTTTGATGTTTTAATGAATAAAAAAATGAAACTATGATTTTTTTTCTAAAATAATAATGCGGTAGTAATGAATTTTTAATTTGACGGATGTGAATCCAATTAAATAGTTTAGTGAAGCAAAATTTCATTAAAACAAAAACTTCAATGTGGAAGATTCGAAGCATTTTCACAATTTCGAAGTGCTATTCTTTCATTGCAGCATTGTATTTTTATTCTTTGATTGATAAAAACGATACTTTCATATTTAAATAGCTTTCATGAAACCAAAGTACTTCTTATTGCTTATACTGATTATTTCATCAATTAGTGTTCATGCCCAACAAAAAGGATATTATCGTACACCATGCATTTATGGAAATACCATCATTTTTACAGCCGAGGGTGACCTTTGGAAATATGACTTATCGGTAGGCGGGATTGCTTCTAGGTTAACAACTCATCCCGGAATGGAGATCAATCCTGTCATTTCTCCCGATGGAAAACAAATTGCATTCCTCGGCCAGTATGAAGGTGCTACTGAAGTTTATGTAATGAATATCAATGGTGGCGTCCCACGCAGAGTTACCTATGAGTACGATGGAAATGGCATGCAAATTTCCGGTTGGACTAAAGAGGGTAAAATATTATATCGTACAGATAAATATAGTCAATTGCCATCTCCCCAATTGGCTACTATTGATCCCACAACCTTGCAAAGCGAACCGGTTCCTTTGTGGCAGGCTTCTCAAGGTTGTTATGATGAGGAAGGCAATTTGTTTTTTACACGATTTCCCAATCAGGGCAGCAAGACAAAAAGATACAAAGGCGGCTTTATAGAGCAAGTTTGGAAGTTTGATGGAAAGACTGAAGCCGTTAACCTTACAGGTGATTACGATGGTACCAGCAGTAATCCTATGTTTTATAACGGACGTATTTATTTTTTATCCGACCGGGATGGCACTATGAATATTTGGAGTATGGATAAAGTAGGTAAAGGACTTACGCAACATACCTTTTCCAAAGGTTGGGATATTCAATCACCTTCCATTTATTTCTCTAAAATGGTGTTTCAAAAAGGTGCAGACCTTTGGCTATTGGACATCGCATCAAGTTTCGAGAAAATCTTAGACATCAACCTGCTATCTGATTTTGATCAAAGAAAAACAAAGTGGATTAAAAGCCCAGTTACCAGTATCAGCTTTAGCAGTATTTCTCCAAATGGCAACTATGCTGCTATCATCAGTAGAGGTAGAGTTTTTGTATCTCCGGCCAAGAGCGACCGGTGGGTAGAGGTGAGCAGAAAAAGTGGTGTACGTTTTAAAGCTGTCCAATTCATTGACAACAAAAGCCTGGCTGTACTTTCAGATGAAAGCGGTGAATACGAAGTATGGATGATGACAGCAGATGGTAGTGGCACACCCAAACAAATTACAAAGAACAGTAAGACTCTCATTACTTTTTTTGAAGTGTCGCCTAATGGAAAGTGGATTGCTTACAACGATAAAAACGAAGTTTTAAGAATAGCAGATGTAGCTACCGGAGCCGTTAAATATTCCTATGATAGTACTTATGGAGGAAGTATTGGTTCTGCGTGGTCACCCGATAGCCGGTTCTTTAGTTTTACTTCAGGTATTAGCAATTTGAATACTCAGATCAGTGTGTTGGATGTAACCAATATGCAAAAGATAATAGTTACTACGCCGAGACTTGATAGTTACAATCCATGTTGGTCGGCAGATAGCAGTTGGCTTTATTTTGTTTCTGATCGAAACCTTCGTTCAAAAGTGACTTCGCCATGGGGCGCAAGACAACCCGAACCTTATTATACAGAGACGAGCAACATCTATGCAATACCATTAGATACAATCGTCAAATTTCCTTTTTTGCAAACAGATTCTTGGTTGATGGATACCGTTTTCACTACCGGGACTAAAAATGATACGATAAAAAAAGATTCGAAAAAGAAATCAAAATCAATTGTAACTCCCAAAAAGTACGATTGGGATTATGCAGTAAAAAAGCTTTGCCAGGTTCCTGTAAAAAGTGCCAACTTAGGAAGCTTTGTTGTTGCAGATGGTTATTTGTATTGGATAGATCGCGGACCAGATAATGGAAATAGCGGAAAGCTGTTCTCATTAAAAATAAGCGAAAGTAAAAAGTATGAACCTGTAGAAGTTTCAACCGCTGTAAGTGGTATCAGTTTATCCGCCAATAAGAAGAAATTACTGGTGTCTTTTGAGAACCAAACGATGGCAATAGCAAATGCAAATGGCGCAAAAATCATTTTTGAGGAAAGTCGAGTTGAATTGGGATCTTGGAGTTTTGCCATCAATCCACAAGAAGATTGGAAACAGATGTATGAAGATGCGTGGCGCATGATGCGTGACTATTTTTATGATAGAGACATGCACAAAGTAAAATGGGATGCCATCCGTAGCCAATATGAACCACTGTTAGCCAGAATAACCGACAGGTACGAATTGGATGATCTTATATCTCAGGCAGTAGGAGAGTTGTCTGCACTTCATACCTTTGTATATGGCGGTGATAAACGAACTTCACCAAATCAAGTGCCAATAGGTTTCCTTGGCGCAGCTTTGGGGCGTCACAACAAAGGGGTTGTTATCCAGCATATATACAAAACGGATCCTGACTTTCCCGATGTCTCTTCGCCTCTAAATCGCCCCGAGTTAAGAATAAAAGAAGGCGATGTGATAACTGCAGTAAATAATGTAGCCCTAACTGCAGTTCCCAATATTGCCGAACTGTTGTTCAATAAAGTAAATGTTCCGGTTAAACTCAGTTTGCTGGATAAAAACAACAAATCTTATGAGCAAGTAGTAAAACCATTTACAGCGTATGAAGAATACAATATCCGGTATGGAGAGTGGGAATTAAGTAGGCGAAGTGCAGTGGATAGTATGAGCAACAACGATTTTGGTTATGTTCATTTGAGGGCTATGGGGGGAGAAAATATGGATGAGTTTGTAAAACAGTATTATCCGGTATTTAACCGCAAAGGATTGATTATTGATGTTCGTCATAATTTTGGTGGAAACATTGATAGTTGGGTACTAGAAAAACTGATGAGAAAAGCCTGGATGTTTTGGCAAGGCCGTGCAGGTGGACCAACATGGAATATGCAATATGCTTTCCGTGGGCCAATGGTTATATTATGCGATCAGGTTACCTGTTCTGATGGAGAGGCGGTTACAGAAGGTTTCAGAAGATTGGGGCTAGGTAAGGTGATTGGAATGAGAACCTGGGGGGGAGAAATTTGGCTATCTAGTAGTAACAGGCTTGTTGACAATGGCATTGCTTCTGCCGCAGAATGGGGCGTTTTTGGTCCTGAAGGAAAATGGCTGATAGAAGGTCGTGGAGTAGAACCGGATATTGAAGTGGATAATCTTCCTTTTGAAACATTCAAAGGCAAAGATGCACAACTAGAGGCCGCTATTCGATATTTGAAAAATCAGTTGAAAAATACGCCGCTTGCTCCTGTAAAAGTTCCGCTATTTCCTGACAAATCATTTGATTATAAAAAGTAAAAGTTAATGAAGGTAAGAATGTTGTCTTCAGGAAAGAATTTCATTTTACTTACTTAAAATAAAAATTAAATAATAATTTAGCAATCCTCACATTAAATAACCATGACTATGCAAGAACAAAATTTAAAAAATCATGCGAAATTCGTTGTTGGATTTCATGTCGTTACATTTCTATTCATTACAGCAACGTTTATTTTATCAATAATTGTAATTGTTTCTTTGGGTATGAGTGGTATTACACTCTTAGGACTTCTGATCAGTATCTGTTTAGGCTTTTTGTTCTTTTTTACCAGACAATTTGCCAATAAAAATCAAGATAGGATTATTAGAGCCGAAGAGAATTTTAGATGCTTTCAGTTAACGGGAAAAACTTTAGATCTTAGACTTACAAGAAGCCAAATAATTTCGTTGAGATTTGCCGATGATGAAGAATACGGATCGTTGTCAGAAAAAACAATTAGCCAAAACCTTGGTTCAAAGGAAATTAAACAAGCCATCAAGCAATGGAGAGCTGATCACCATAGAGTATAATTTTGGGCAAGTAACTGGTCAATGTTCGGGCAATCATTTTTTTAATTAAGCCGCTTTTTTTAAAGGGAGCCTTTTTTTCCTTATTACCATCATGACCTCAAAGACCATCTTATAACTAACATTAATCTGAATCAAATTAAGCCCCTTGCGTGAATCTCAATAACCCAATGACCTTCAAGCCTCCTCAATGAACTTCATGACCCTAATGACTACCATGACCACCATATGACCTTCATGACTTCAATGACCTTCTTGACTTTCCCAATGACATTTCCCTATTCCTAAATAACCTTCTTCCAACAGTTTAACACCTTTTAACATCCAGCCAAGCAAAGTCATTTTCCATCGAATACATTTTGAACTACCTTTGCCACAAAGATGAATAAATGAAGAAAACACATATTGTTTTGCTGGTATTGATAGCCATTTCTATAGCTGTTCTTATTAGTTTTATGGGTGATATTACTACATATGATACTGTCTCATCTGCTAAAGAAAAGCCTGGAAAATTTGTACATCTGATAGCAAAAGTCGAAAAAAATTCAATAAAATATGATCCTGTAAATAACCCAAATTATCTTGCATTTACTGCTGTTGATTCTTTAGGAAGCACAATCAATGTGGTGTACCACAATCCCAAACCGACTGATATGGAGAAAAGTGAAAGGCTCATATTGAAAGGAAGCGTAGAAGGCGGCACCTTTGAGTGTAGAGACATTTTATTGAAGTGCCCCTCAAAATACAAAGATGATATAAATGCAGCTAAAAGAGAAGTTGCAAAAAGTTAATTTGAACAATTTTTTATAGGTGCTGTTTTACACAATATTTCTTTCCGAAACTGCCAGATGATATTCAGCTAAACGCTATTATTCAATATAGAAACATACATGGAATTTACAGGCGAACATTTACTCCCCGGACAGTTTGGACACTTCTTCTCTATTCTTTCTTTGGTGGCTTCTTTGGTAGCCATGATAGCGTTCTACAAAAGTACAAACGAGCAAAACCTGTTAGACAAAACCAGTTGGTTAAAGCTTGCCAGGGCTGCTTTTCTTATTGAAACGGTTTGCATTCTTTCTATATTTATTATCCTCTACTATATTATCTCCAATCATTTGTTTGAATACAAATATGCATGGCAGCACAGTAGCAAGGCCTTACAAGTAGAATATTTGCTAAGTTGTTTTTGGGAAGGGCAGGAGGGTAGTTTTATGTTGTGGAGTTTCTGGCATTGTGTTTTGGGCTGGATTATAATCTGGAAAGCAAAGACTTGGGAAGCTCCGGTAATGACCTTTATATCCTTGGCTCAGTTTTGCTTAGCTTCCATGATTGTTGGTCTTTACTTTTTTGAATTAAAGGTAGGAAGCAGTCCTTTTCTCTTATTGCGCGACGAAGGATTTTTTGATTCGGCGCCTATTTTCAAAGATGTTGCTACTGGATTGTTGAGAAAAGATTATTTGTCGTTGTGGACAGATGGCAATGGGCTAAATGCACTGTTGCAGAATTATTGGATGGTCATTCATCCGCCCGTTTTGTTTTTAGGATTTGCTTCTACCATTGTCCCATTTTCTTTTGCTTTGGCTGGATTATGGAAGCGGGATCACAAAGCATGGATTAAACCAGCAATACCATGGGCAGCGTTTTCAGTAGCTATTTTGGGGGTGGGCATTATGATGGGTGCGGCTTGGGCATACGAAAGCCTCACTTTTGGCGGATATTGGGCATGGGATCCGGTTGAAAACGCATCATTGGTTCCTTGGTTCATTATGGTAGCCGGTCTTCATACCAGCCTTATCTTTAAAAGTAGTGGTTATTCCTTAAAAGCGAGTTACTTGTTTTTTGTACTTTCTTTCTTAATGGTACTCTATTCAACATTCTTAACGAGGAGTGGCGTTTTAGGCGATACTTCTGTTCATGCCTTTACGGACTTGGGAATGAATTTGCAATTGTTTGTATTTCTTAACCTGTTTTTTTGGGTTCCCCCTTTTATAGTCGCAAAAAATCAACAGCAACGTCTCATTATCGTAGCCTTGTTCGTTGGACTGATCATAAGCAGTTATTACCTACCGATACTTACTTTGACTTCTACTTTATTGTCAACAATAGTAATGATGTGGTTGCTCAATAGCGACAAAGAATTGCCAACCATTGCCCGAGAAGAGAATACATACAGCAGAGAGTTTTGGATGTTTATTGGATCTTTAATTTTATTCTTGTCCTCAGCTGTCATCATTGTGATCACTTCATTACCTGTCCTCAATAAACTGTTCAATACCAAGTGGGCTGTTGGAGAAGATCCTGAAGGGTTTCATAACCAGGTTCAGGTATTTGTTGCTATATTATTGGGTATTTTGACCGCCATTACGCAATACTTAAAGTATAAGAATACTGATAAAACCCTTTTTTTTAAGCGGATAGCGCTGCCTACTATAGTAGCAGCCCTCATTAGTTTGTCCATCAGTATTTGGGGCGAAATACACTACGACAAGAAAGGACCGGGATTTCTAATAGCCATTCATGTAGCTGTTTTTGCGGCTATTTATGCCATTGTAGCCAACACTTCTTTTATCTGGATTGGATTAAAGGGCAAATTAAAAACTGCAGGTGCTTCCGTAGCGCATATAGGTTTTGGCTTGGTTTTATTGGGTATATTAATTTCATCTTCCAAAAAGAGTGTCCTTAGTCACAACACCACAGGGATGTCTCCACTAAAAATTGGCGATAAAGAAAGCCCTCTTGAAAATATCACCCTTATCAAAGGATTGAAAACAGATATGGGTAAATATATGGTGACCTACATGCAGGACACCTTAAACCCAAAAGACAGAAAAAGGTTTTATGAAATTAATTTTCAAAGCAAAAGTGATAGCGAGCAGTTTAATTTGTACCCGGACATTATTGAGAACAATAAAGGTGCAGAAGGGGTAACACCCAATCCATCTGCAAAGCATTATTGGAACAAAGACATTTTTACCTACCTCACTTTTTTAGGAGATCCCAAAAAGGTAAAAGAACAGGATACAACAACGTTCCGATCTCGGTTTGCACATGTTGGAGATACTATATTTTATTCTAAGGGAATGATTTTAGTAGATAAAGTGACCTTTAATCAACCGGATGATCAGTACCCTGAAATGGCACGAGATACCACCATCGGAGTAGAAATGAGCATCATTTCGAAAGAAGGAAATAGGTATTCAGCCAGGCCTTTTTTGCATGTAAAAGGTTCTGTTGTGTATGCTTATCCCGATACAGTAATGGCACAAAGTCTCATTCTAAACTTTGCGCTTAAAGACCCTGCACAAGGGTTGTTGGATATAGGTGTCAGAGAAACGACGTCAATTTTGGATTTTGTGACTCTCAAAGCTTATGAATTCCCATTCATTAACATTCTATGGATTGGTATCTTGGTTATGGTCATAGGAATTGCTATGAGTATAGTATATAGGATCAAATTATTAAAAGGGAAAGAATTCAACAAGCCTTTAGGTTAAAATTTTTTCTAATGCGATGAATGTTTTCTTTAGTTAATAAATAACATTCATATAGGTTACTTTGATAATAAAAAAGGATAAATAATCGTAGTATTGACATCCATTTATCTTTCATGCGAAAAGCAACTTGCATATTATATTTCATTCCTTTATTTCTCATGTTGTTCTATGCAAGTTCAATTCATGCACAATCTCCTAGATTTGGAATAAATGATACGGTTCAGGTATATGTATTTTATGTAGATGGTGATACGATACCGGGTGGTTGGATGCCGGAAGCCAAGGTTCGGACTAAAATGAAAGCACAATGGAAAAAGTATTGGGCAGAATGGACAAGACTTAGAAATGCAGTTTACGTTACCTATCCTTATGCGAAAGCTGCAGGCAAAGTATTTAACCAAGTGAACAGCGAATTGGTGAATGTTGTAGATAAAAAGGAACGAAAAGCGATTATTAAATCACATGAAAAGGAACTGAAAAAGGAATTCGCCGATAAATTAACCAACCTTTCCGTTTACCAAGGTAAGGTGCTGATGAAGCTGATTTACAGAGAAACCGGCAACAACTGTTACGACCTAATTCATGAGTACAAGGGTGGTTTTACAGCAGGTTTTTGGCAAACGATAGCAGTCATTTTTGGCAGCAATCTTAAACAAAATTACGACCCTGCCGAGAAAGATAAAGTAATGGAAGCCATCGTGTTAGATGTGGAACGGATGTATGGTGTACGTGGGTAATTACTAAACAATTTTCTTCTTCTTTGCGTTTGTCACACCTGTTGACAATCTATTTGTTTTAATTAACAGAAAATCTTCTATTTAGGCTTACCTTGCACTCAGTTTCAAAGCAGCATTACATGGCAGACAAATTGGATATTCTTGCATTCGGTGTTCATCCGGATGATGTGGAATTAGGGTGTGCAGGAACCATTTTAGCTGCAATAGCACAAGGCAAAAAGGTAGGAATAATTGACCTGACTAAAGGTGAACTAGGTACAAGAGGTACTGCTGAGACCCGGAAAATTGAGGCAGAAAATGCGGCGAAAGTACTGGCAATAAGTATCAGGGAGAACCTTGAAATGGCAGATGGGTTCTTTCAAAATGATGAGATAAACCAAAGAAAGGTTATACAAACAATAAGAAAATACAAGCCGGAGATTGTTTTGTGTAATGCTTTAGAAGACCGCCACCCGGATCATGGTAGAAGCGCAGAATTGGTTGAAATAGCCTCATTTCTTTCAGGATTAAGGAAAATTGAAACAAGTTTAGAAGGAGTAAGGCAGGATGAATGGAGACCAAAGTATTTGTTTCATTACCTGCAAGACAGGTTTTTGCAGCCTGATTTTGTATTTGATATTTCAGATCACATTGATAAGAAGTTCGAATCTATCCTATGTTATTCCACTCAATTTTTCAATCTGGCGTTGAATGAACCGGAGACTTACATATCGTCGCCAGAATTTATGGATGCAGTAAAGGCAAGAGCGATGATGTTAGGAAAAAGAATAGGCGTAAAATATGCAGAAGGATACATAACTAAAAAAATGATTGGCATTGATAGTTTTGACTCCTTTATTCAACATTCAACATAAATTGGTATCGCAGGAAATAGGTTTTTTATAATAATTAAATTGATCACAACATGGCTACACCCAAATTTGCAACGCAGGGACCATCTTTTCACTCAGAACTAAAGCGGAGGATAAACGATTATTTTGCTGACGGCAATATCAGTACATCGGGCAATTTCAGTTTATACCTAAAAGCAATCGTATTGCTTGTCGGTTTTACTGTTACTTATGTTCACCTTGTATTTTTTACCCCTCCAGGAGTTTGGGCTTTGTTGGAAGCTGCTTTATTGGGCGGTCTAATGGCAACCATTGGTTTCAACATTATGCATGACGGCGCACATGGTAGCTTTAGTAAATCTACAGTCATTAACAAATTGGCTGCAATAACGCTGGGCGTTTTAGGTGGTAGTCCTTTTATGTGGAATGTAAAGCACAATATTGTTCACCATGCCTTCACTAACATTGATGGGGTAGATGATGATTTAGACGCCAAACCATTTTTAAGAATGGCAACTACTCAAAAGAAGTATTTCATACATAATTACCAACATTGGTATTTTTGGTTTTTTTATTGCATGCTACATTTTTACTGGAGTTTCGCTTCAGATTATAAAAAGTATTTCACCCAAAAGATTGGTGATATGCCATTGAAAAAAATGGATTTGGCTGATCATATAGAGTTTTGGGCTTTTAAAATATTGCATTACACATTATTTCTAGTTATTCCTATTATCACAATTGGTTTTGGTAGTTGGCTGATTGGATTTCTGTGTTTCACGGCTGTTGCAGGTTTTATTTTGAGCATTGTATTCCAATTGGCACACACAGTAGAACATACTCATTTTCCAATACCTGATGAATCAACA
>JANMZN010000125.1:0-1744 GCA_031383285.1 Segetibacter sp. | reverse complement strand
CCACAAAAACGGGATGAAGGATAATCGCACAAAATTTGATTCTTCAAGAATGACTATGCCCAAGCTGATGCAACAGGGCGGTTATCAAACAGCCATTGTTGGTAAATGGCACCTGGTATCCAGGAAGTGATACAGGAGTTTACAAATCCGGGAGGCAGGGAAGCCAGTTCACATTATCTTATTTGTAAAGATGGTACGGTGTATCATATGCTCAATGATTTACTCCGGTCGCATCATGCAGGTGACAGTAAATGGGGGAATACTTCTGATTTAAATTCCAGCAGTATTGGTATTGAAATAGTCAATAATGGTTATCAATCTTATACACCAGAGCAGATTAACTCATTAACTATATTACTTGACCGTTTGAAAAATGAATATCAGATTCCTGGAGCTAATTTTTTAGGTCATGGCGATATTGCTCCTACAAGAAAAGTAGACCCGGGCAACCTGTTTCCCTGGAAAGAAATAAGCAAAAAAGGATTTGGAGTTTGGTGGGATGATACGACGAATATAATAGTGCCTCCTGATTTTAATTTCATGATGGCATTGCGGATTGTTGGATATGATATTTCTTCTGCTGGTTCAGCCATTGCTGCATTCAGAAGGCATTTTATGCAAGACTCTAAAACTGTGATGACACCAGATGCCATTAAAATACTTTATACACTGTATAGAAAATTTGAGTAAGGCAGCAGTAAAGAAGTAAAAGGCAACGGCATTTCATAAAAAAAAGAACTACATCAATTCTTTTGTAATCACAAAGGCAAAATCAAATTCACCTACATGAAGAAATATTTTCCATTGTTCGGATTATTGGTAATTATTTTTATTGTATACAGCTGTTCACAAAGTAAATATGCTGCAACAAATAAAACATATAAAAAGCAGGTAAAAGAATATGCAAAATTGCTGGCGGAATACCCGGTGAAAGATTCTTCCGGATTAGCGTATGCGGCTGATTGGGCAGGTACAACAAACCTGTCAATGCGTCGGCCTAATTTTGTAATCATTCATCACACCGCTCAAAATAGTTGTGAGCAAACACTCACAACATTTACTACAAAGGATGCAAGAGCAGTCAGTGCACATTATGTTATTTGTAAAGATGGAACGGTGCATCATATGTTGAATGATTTGTTAAGAGCACATCATGCCGGAATAAGCAAGTGGGGAAACACAACCGATCTTAATTCCTCCAGTATTGGAATTGAATTAGATAATAATGGTTTTGAAACTTTTTCACAAGCACAGATGAATAGTTTGGTAATACTGCTGGACCGTTTGAAAAAAGCTTTTAACATTCCGGCCTCTAACTTTATTGGTCATGGAGATATAGCTCCCACAAGGAAAAATGACCCCAACTGGCGTTTTCCCTGGAAAATGCTGGCAACAAAAGGATTTGGATTTTGGTTTGAAAATGAATCCAACACCGTTTTGCCAGCTAATTTCAATTACCTGCAATCGTTACGAATTATTGGTTTTGATACAAAAGATACCAGTGCAGCTATTATCGGATTCAAAAGACATTGGTTACAGGATACTACCAAAGGATTAAATACAGAACAACTGAAAGTGCTGTACCAGCTTAGTAAAAAATATCAGTGATAAAGTAAAAAAGGTGTAATACTATTTTCCCAATTATCATTTAGTTCAGTAATTATTTTAGCTCCTTCTTTCAATAAAAGAAAACTGTTTTCTATTCCTAATAGTTTATCGGCATGTTTTTCACCCGATGGGTTGG
>JANMZN010000106.1:0-2468 GCA_031383285.1 Segetibacter sp. | reverse complement strand
CATAATAATTGAGACAATGTTCGTCTGTATTGTAAACATGTAAACCATCAGGAGGGCTGCTTATTGCATTTCGCTGTGCTGTATTTAGCCTTGGAAACAAAATGCCTTTGCTAGTGGAAGAAACATCAAGCACCGCCTTTGCATTTGGGCTAATCGTCCCTATACCTACGTTTTGTGCGAATAGTTATAAATTTGCTAAAACAAAAATCAACAGGAAGGATAATTTTTTCATCAGTTGATATTTAGGAATTATAAATTTAGACTAATTTTTAATATTTTTTGCTTTTTATCCTAAGCGCCTGAAAATTGAAGGTACAATAGTAAACCTGCAGCAGCAGACATGATAGCCAATGCTATAAATCCTAAGATGTTTGTAGTCAATCCGTTTACATGTTCTCCCATGATCGTTTTATTGTTAGAAATGTGTAAAATGATGGCAATTAAAACAGGGGCAGTAATACCATATAGGATTGCAGTAAAAATCAATGCTTTGATGGGTGAAATGCCGACGTAATTTAAAGATAGGCCTAACAAGAGGGATATTGCAATGATGACATAAAACCCTTTTGCTTCATGAAATTTTTTGTCAAGTCCTTCTGCCCAACCAAAAGTTTCACTAAAAATATAAGAGAGCGAACCACTCAAAACCGGAATGGCAATAAGACCTGTTCCAATTATTCCAACTGCAAAAAGCAGATAAGCCAAATTGCCGGCTAATGGTTTCAAAGCCATTGCTGCCTGTTCTACTGTATCTATTTGATGAACCCCTCCTTGAAATAAAACAGTACCGGTTGTGAGTATGATGAAATACATAACAACGCCGGAGAAGGTCATTCCAAAGTCAACATCTTGTCGCATCTCATGAATGATTTTTTTATTAACCACCAGATGATTTTTCTTATGCTTCATTTCTTCTACTTCTACAGAAGCCTGCCAGAAAAACAAGTAAGGAGAGATGGTGGTTCCAAGGATACCAACAATAATGGCGATAAATGCTTTGTCAAATTTTAATGTTGGAATAAAAGTCGCTTTGATTATCTCCTTAAAATCCTGCTTATATAAAAAGGGAACGATAAAATAGACCAACATTACGATGCACAAATATTTTAGAATAGAAGCTATTTTGGTATAGGGCAAATAAATAATCAAGCCCAACAATAGCAAGGTAAAGAATACACTGAAAAATGTTGCATCAATGTTTGGGAATAATAAATTTCCTACAGCACCCATGCCGGCAATGTCGGCACCAATGTTCATAATGATTGCAGGAAAACTGAACGCAACCATTAAATATAAAACAGGTCGGGGATAGTGTTTTTTTAGTGTGCCGGTTAAACCCTGAGATGTGACAAGGCCAATTCGTGCACACATTTGTTGAATGGCCGCCATCAGTGGGAAGGCAACAATTGAAGTCCATAGTGTAGAAAGTCCAAATGCCGCACCCGCCTGCGAATAAGTAGCTATGCCGGATGGATCATCGTCGCTGGCACCGGTTACAAGTCCCGGACCCAAAAGTTTCCAGAAGCGCAGAAATTTTGAACCCTTTCTTTTATTGGTTTCCATAACGGATGTAAGTGATTTTTTAATAACTTTTTAAATGAAACCTAGGCACTTATAATGGGATAAATATAGTGCAATAGTATTGTGTTCTAAAAGGTGGGGTCCCTTTCAAGAGACCAAATGCGGACAAAAAATGCGTTGGCGTTATTCTTTCTTCTTTTTTGGAACTTGATATTTTCCACCTTTTAAGTGGGTTTCTATGTTTGATAAAATACTTTCAAGATAGCCAATAGCATTGTCCTTGTAGTCGCACATTTGCTTAACTGAATAATCTTTTCCGCACTCTGCAAATGTTACTCGTCCATGAGCAAGATGATTTCTTTTCTTTTTTATTTCTTCCAAATCAGCACCTGCTTTTTCTTTTGCAGCACCTACGCTATGATTAAAACCACACACTCTTGCCATGTCACGAATTTTATCAGCGTTGATATTTCCTGAAAGTCCGAACAACTCTAATTCAGATACATTTGGGTCTTCAATCTTTTTTATTGCGGTAGTAAAATCAATTATTGTGTCTTTAATAACCTCTTTAGCGATTTCATAAAACTGTTTGTCAACCGTTTCAATTTTTGTTTTTGGGTCTCTAAGGTTTTGCGTTCTCTGTCTTATCCAAAGCATTTGCACTTCATCAGAAAGTTTTTTCAAAGAAAGTTTTTTAGATTGAATTGCCGTTAAGATTTCTAACAGAGAATTTCTACATGCAGATTCAACAAGGTTATATATTAAAAGAAAGCCATTGGCTTTAAGAATTTTCAAAAGTTCAGTATCAACTTTTGAAACCTTATCAACACCTTTTTCAGAAAAATGAATAGCTGGATTGTCCTTATCAAGAGTAGATAAGAAAGTAAAGTATTTTTCAATTTCCGTCTTTCGCTTAACAAAATCTTCATTAGTTTTCTTCATAGTGC
>JANMZN010000056.1:0-21835 GCA_031383285.1 Segetibacter sp. | reverse complement strand
CAATTGCCCACATACATTAAAGAGTAAAAGCAATTAAAAATCAACTATTTGCAAAATTTGTAGTACACAAACTGAAACTTAAAATTATAGAATTATTGATAATCAGTAAGTTGTATAAAATTTGCTGCAAGTTGGGTTAAGAGTCCTTCGGAACTTTTAAGCAAGCGAGGGTTTTCATAATATATCATTACCGCAAATCCCAATGGACTTCCTTTTATTCATCATCGGTAATTATTTTTTGTATCTTTATTAAAATTGAGGTTATGAACTACGGTGCAATAAATATAGATCCTGAAACAATGGGAGGTACGCCTGTATTTACAGGCACACGGGTACCTATTCAATCATTATTTGATTACATAGAAACCGGAGAAACCTTAGATGAATTTTTGGATAATTTTCCTTCTGTGAAAAAAGCCTTCGCTATTCAAGTTTTAGAAATGGCAAGCAAAACTTTAACCTCAGAAAAAATTTTGAATGAAAATTTTGCTGGATGAAAATCTACCGACTAAACTAAAGTATAATTTTAGTGACAAATTCGAAATTCATACCGTCAAGGATATGGGATTGCTTGGAAAGAAAAACGGTGAACTTTTGGGATTGGCTGCATTCAACGAGTTTGATATTTTTTTAACTTTAGATAAAAATCTAAAACATCAACAGAGTATATACAAGTTTGATCTAAAATTTATTGTCTTACTTTCTATTGATAATAAGCACCAAACACTTCAGCCTTACATTGAAAAGGTAAAAGATTTGTTGAACAACTTACCCATCCCTAAAATTTCAGAAATATCACTTTCTTAGTTGAGCTATCCACTAATAAAGGAATTGATGAAAGTGCGGCTATATTTTATCTGGTTGATTTCTTCCCCTAGGTAGCCCACACTTCTCATATACAGCGGAGTTCCTAACCTACACACAAGGCTATGATAAACCCCCAGCTAAGCAAAAAATTGAAAAAAAAGCTCCAATTTTTGCAACTAAATTGTATTAATTCAACTGCGGATCAATCGGGTAGTTGACCATTTGTACATATTCTCCGCCCAATTGCTTCAATGCTTTTTTCCACGTATCGTCCACATGATTCGTAAAAACCAGCTTTCGATTACCTTCGCTGGTAATCCAACTTTTTATTTTCATTTCTTCTGCTAACTGCCCTTCACTCCATCCGCTATAACCAATAAAAAATCGAATGTCTTTGGTGGTTAAAGCATTTGCTTTTACCAGGTCTACAACGATTTCAAAATCGCCACCCCAATAAATGCCATCTACCACTTCTATCCCTCCGGGTATCAAATCGGGGCAGAGATGAAGGTAGTGTAGTGTATCAATCTGTACGGGTCCGCCATAATAAACCGGTAACGGGGAATCTTCAGCCCCCTCCAATATTTCGCTTAGCGGTTGCTCAAATTTTCTGTTGAGTACAAATCCAAAACTTCCTTCTTCTTTGTCCTCACATAAAAAAACAACCGAACGCTTAAAGCTTGGATCTTTCAGAAAAGGATCAGCGATTAAAAGTTTGCCTGTTAAATGTTCATCCATGCTGAAAAGTTAGGAAAGAATAATTATGCACCAAATAATTTCTTAGATTTTTTTTGTGTTGCCAATTGCGCGTTAAAACCAAGAAAAATGGTTAGATTGATTTTTTATCAGCCTACAAGATTTTAATTTTACCATATGAAGAGAGTGTTTCCTCTGATCATCAGTCTGATTACATTATCACTTATTGGAATTATCCTGTTGCAGGTAAGTTGGTTTCAACAGATGAAAGCACTAAGATTTGCTCAGTTAACGCAGCGGACCGAAGAAGCTGCAGCGATAGTGGCAACAGAACTTAGCCAAAATGCTTCCTCTGCGCCTTACCTTAAAATTCCCCGTAAAAAATCACTAGGGTTGTTACCGGAAGATATGGGTATTTCAATGTTGAGGCCTACCATTTCTCAGCACTATTCTGCTTTTGAAATAAGGGAAAAATTGCACAATGCTTTCGAAGACCGTGGATTAAAAGGAATTGATTTTGAATTTGCCATAACCAGCAATTCAAATGCATACAATATAGAAATGCAATCGGAAGGATATGCTAAAGAAGCATTGGATGAAGAAAATATCAAACGCACGATTATTCCTTTGTTGCCAGAAGGAAACGGTAACATAGAAGGGATGGTTCCATTCGAGCACCTTATTCTCATTATCCCTTCCGTTAAGTTACAAGTATATCAATCCATGATCTGGATGATAGTTGGAGCAAGTCTTTTCAGTATTATCATTCTTACAGCCTTCGGGGTAACGGTAGGTGCATTAGTAAGACAAAAGAAACTAAGCGAAATCAAGACAGATTTTATCAACAACATGACCCATGAGTTTAAAACGCCATTGGCAACTATTTCATTGGCTATTGATGCTATCAGGAATGAAAAAGTAGCAACTAGTCCTGAGAAAATGGATTACTTCTCCGGAATTATCAAAGAGGAAAATAAGCGAATGAACCGGCATGTGGAGACCATTCTACAAGCAGCCTTGTTGGATAAGCAAGAGTTGAACTTGAATATGAAGCGAGTAAATGTGAACGAAATCGTAGAAAGAATTTCAAAGAATTACCAACTACAAATAGAAGATAAACAAGGAAAAATAGAATTGCATTTGGATCCAAAAATTGATATGATTTTAGCTGATGAAAATCATTTTACTAATATGTTGTCAAACCTGGTTGATAATGCCATCAAATATTCAAAGGAGGGTTTATTGATAAAAATTTTCACTGCCATGCATGGAAAAAATGTCCAAATCAAAGTGCAGGACAATGGGATAGGAATGAACCGGGAAACAGTAAACAGGGTATTCGAAAAATTTTACCGTGCTCATACCGGCAACATTCACAATGTAAAAGGTTTTGGTCTTGGAATGAGTTATGTAAAGACCGTAATCGACGTTCACAAAGGAAAAATAAAGGTAGAAAGTACCTTAGGCAAAGGGAGTTGTTTTATTGTTGAAATTCCCAAAGCCGTTTAGTTATTGACTTCCATATATTATCTATAGCACTAAAATGGTCACTTTTCATTTGCCCATAACAGACTGCCGTCACCATAGCTCAAAAACCTATATTCGTGGTCTAGCGCGTACTGATAAATTCTTTTCCAATCATCGCCTACAATGGCAGCTATCAGTAGCAGTAAAGTTGAGTTCGGCTGATGAAAATTGGTAATAATTCCACTCGCCATTTTTAATTGATAACCCGGCGCAATCAGGATTTGAGTTTTGGTTATTAGCCGCTTCATATTGTTTACGCTCATCCATTCTAACAATGATTGTAATGCCACTGAACCGGGTAATGATGTTTCCATTTCATAAACATCCCATTGATGAATAGCCAAGTCTTCGATCCTGGTTAAGTTATCATTTGCCAAATGGTGTGCCTTTACGCCCATCCAATACAATGTTTCGATTGTTCTTAATGAAGTAGTGCCAATAGCTACAATTGGCTTGGCAATATGATTTGCTATCGTTTCTATTGTGTCTGCAGAAACATCTATGAACTCGGAGTGCATTTCGTGGTCACCGATCGTTTCACTTTTTACCGGTTTAAATGTACCTGCGCCAACATGCAGTGTTACAAATGTCGATTGAATTCCTTTATTGTTTAATTGCTCGAAAACATCTTCCGTAAAGTGTAGTCCTGCAGTAGGTGCAGCTACCGATCCATCGAATTTTGCGTAAACCGTTTGGTATCTGTTATTGTCTTCCGATTCGGCTTCCCGGTTTAAATAAGGTGGCACTGGTATTATTCCGGCAGCATGCAAAAGCTCTGCAAATGCAAGTTCTTTCGGCTGCCAGGTCATTTTTATTACAAAACAATCATTTTGCCGCTCTTCAATGCCTGCTTCAACTACAATATTACTGCCGTTGTGTTCAACTATTTTTTCAAGCTTCATCCCGTGTTTCCATTTGCTGGCACCCCCAACAAGGCATTTCCAATATACCTCACCTTTTTGAAGCATAGCACTAGTAATATCGGAATATTGGTCGTGGGGCTCAAGGCAAAATATTTCCACAATGCCACCGGTTGGTTTCTTAAAAAGTAAGCGGGCTTCAACCACTTTGGTGTTGTTAAAAATAAGGAAAGCATCATTTGGTAAATGATCGGCTAGATTGCTATAGTTGGAAGAAGAAATTGCCCCGCTTTTATAAACCAACAACTTACTTGCATCTCTTTTTTCCAATGGGTACCGAGCAATTTTTTCATCAGGAAGATCATATGTAAATGCTGCTATTGATATATGCCTTGGATTCATGATTTCTATAAAAAAGGTTGATTATTATGATAAAACAATAAGTGAACTACTCCTATTATTTTTCAAATTCAAAGGCTGTTTGGCGGTTAATATGGTTTTAATTGATTGATTTTCATTATTTAGTGTAGTTATTAACAGTAATTAACACCTTTCCACATAATTTTTCACATGCTTTATGTTGAAACTATTGGTATTACTAGCTTCTAAATATTTTTTTTGTGTGGATAAAAAGAAAATCATAATATTTCATTCCTAAGTGGGAAAAAGTGTTATTTTGTGGTAATTCTGTACTAATTTCTTATCGATGCCCGAATTTCTTGGTGAATATGAAGCTACGCTGGACTCAAAAGGTCGCTTTCTATTACCTGCTGGTTTCAAAAAGCAGTTAAAAGAAGGGGAGAGCACATTTGTATTCTGCAGAGGAATGGAGAAGCATTTATACCTGTATCCAAAAAGTAGTTGGGAACCGATCATGGCTAAAATAATGGCGTTGAATGATTTTGATCCCAAAGTTCGGGCATTTCGCCGACAGTTTCTTGGAGGTGCAACAGAAGTGGATATTGATTCTGCGGGAAGGCTTTTATTACCACCAACCCTAAAAGAATATGCAGACCTGTTGAAAGACATTATTCTGGCATCTGCCGGAAATATGATTGAGATATGGAATGCTGGAAAATACAAAAAGCTCTTTGAAGACATGACACCAGAAGAATTTAGTCAACTGGCTTCGGAAGTAATGGCTCCTAAACCTGGTACCGAATAATAATGGAAATGAAAGACGACCAAAAAGCAGTCAATCATTCTATCCCTTATCATGTACCTGTTTTGTATAAAGAAACAATAGATGCCTTACAAGTGAAGGAAGATGGCGTATATGTTGACTGCACATTTGGGGGCGGTGGGCATAGTAAAGGAATACTGGATAAATTAGGAAGTAACGGCAAACTGATTGCTTTTGACCAGGATGCGGATGCGATCAACAATCTGCAAAAAGACGAAAGAGTGGTGTTTGTGCCAAATAATTTCAGGCATTTGCAGCGGTTTTTGCGATTACAGGGCTTACAACAAGTTGACGGAATTTTGGCTGATTTGGGCGTAAGTAGTCACCAATTTGATGAAGGCGCAAGGGGCTTTTCAACCAGGTTCGAAGGTCCTTTAGATATGAGGATGGATCAGCGGCAGGAAGTAACTGCTGCATACATCTTGAAAACATATACCGAGCTAAAGTTGCATAAAATGCTTGAACAATTTGGTGAAGTGACCAACTCAAAAACATTGGCCAAACAAATTGTCAACCAACGGGTTCATTTGCCGCTGCATACCATCGCTCAATTAAAGTCGATGTTGAGCACGGTTGTAAAAGGAAATCCGAACAAGTACTGGGCTCAGGTATTTCAGGCATTGAGGATTGAGGTAAATGAAGAAATGGTGGCGTTGCAGGAAATGTTGGCGCAGGTACCATCTGTAATGAAGCATGGAGGCAGGATTGCAATAATCACCTTTCATTCAATAGAAGACAGAATTGTAAAGAATTTTTTTAAGAATGGCAGTTTTGAAGAGGAGGATGAAAATCCTTTTTCTACAAATAGAAGAGAAAGTCAGTTGAAGGTGATAACAAAAAAACCAATAGTGGCAGGTGAAGACGAGTTGAAGAGAAACCCAAGAAGCAGGAGTGCAAAATTAAGAGTGGCAGAAATGGTATAAGAAATGAAAAATTTGGTTCAACAATAGTTTGAAATAAAAGTAAAATAATAGTGAAATAGAAAGGAAATAATCTAAAGAAGAAAATAAGACAGGGTTTGTTCATCTGTGCGTCGTTCCGGCTTCTTCAATAGTAGCTAACCTATGAGAAGCATTAAATAATTAGAAGAAAAAAAGGGCATAAAGAAAAGGAGCGACGCACCGATGTTTTTGAAATGAAAAAATAACAGAACGAACAAATGGCGCAGGAAAGTAAAACAGAGAAAAAGAACGGGGCAGCCAAAGCTTTTGGCGACATTTTCAATTATGGCTGGACCATAAAAAATATTCCATTCTTCTTGTTTTTGGCAGCTATAGCGGTAGTGTATATAGCAAATGGGCACATGGCTGATAATCGGATACGGAAGATAAATGATACTGCAAGAAAGCTGAAAGATTTGCAATATCAATATAAGACATTAAAGAGTGAGATGATGTTTAAAAGTAGAGAAACTGAAATAGCAAAAGCTTCTGCACCGCTAGGTTTGGCAACAGACAGCATCGCACCTTTTAGGATTAGTCTTATCAAAAGAAAAACTGAAGAAAAAAACTAGGGAACTATAAGTGGAAGTAAAGAAGGACATACTATGGAGAGTTTACCTTGCCTTTATATTGATGGCTATAGTAGGTACATGCATACTTGGCAAAGCTGTATACATACAACAGGTCCAAGGAAGTTATTGGCGTAGTATGAGTGACAGCCTCCATTTGAAGGTTATAGAACTGGATGCTGAAAGAGGGACTATCTACAGCGAAGATGGAAGTATGCTGAGTACAAGTATTCCTCAGTTCGATATCTATATCGATTTCATGGCCGATGGATTGAGGGAAAATAGCGGAAAGCGTTTCAAAGAAAATGTAGATTCGTTAAGTTGGTATTTGTCAAATCTTTTTGCTGATAGAAGCAAGGCTGAATACAAATATTTATTGCAGACAGGATTTAGAGAAAAAGAACGATACCTGTTACTCAGAAGAAAAATATCATTTAATGATTATCAACAATTAAAAACATTTCCGTTGGTAAAGCTAGGCAGAAATAAAAGTGGTTTTATACCTGATAAAAGAATCATCAGGCTTAATCCATATAAAACACTTGCTTATAGAACCATCGGTTTGTTAAGAGATAAAAATAAGGTAGGACTTGAACTTACTTACGACGATTACCTGCAAGGCACAAAAGGTAGTAGATTGGTAAGGTATATAGCCGGCGGTGTAAGTGTTCCCGTTGACGATTTTGAAGTAGAGCCTGAGAATGGTAAAGATGTAATCACTACGCTGGATGTAAATATTCAGGATGTAACTGAAAATGCTTTAATGAAGATGATGGTGAAAAATGAGGCGCAGCATGGATGTGCCATTGTAATGGAAACCAAGACGGGAAAAATAAAAGCAATAGCAAATCTTGGAAAGAACAAGGATAGTTTGTATTGGGAAGATTACAATTATGCTATGACGCCTACAGAGCCTGGTTCAACTTTCAAACTAGTCACTATGTTGTCTTTGTTGGAGGATAAAAAAATTGGTCTTAATACTGTAGTAAACTTAAATGGAGGTATCTGGCAGGTTTATGGAAGAACGGTATATGATAGTGAGAAGCACGGGTTGGGAAATGTAACAGTAAAGCAGGCATTTGAACATAGTAGCAACGTTGGTATGGCAAAGATTGCAATGGCAGGTTATGTAAATAATCCCAAACAGTTCATTAATCACATAAAGAAATTGAGGCTTGATACTTTAACAGGTATTGATCTTAAGGGTGAAATACGACCATCTATTTTCAAGCCGGGTACACCTAATTGGAGCAATACAACATTGCCCTGGATGGCTTTCGGCTATAACCTTTTGATTACACCATTGCAAACACTTACGGTTTATAATGCAGTTGCCAACAATGGCAAAATGGTAAAGCCTTATTTAGTAAACGAAATAAGAGAAGATGGCAGAGCGATAAAAACATACGAACCTGTTGTGCTTAAAGATAGTATTTGCAGCAAACTTACTATTCAACAGCTGAAAGCTTGCCTTGAAGGTGTGGTGACTGATGGAACAGGAAAAACCTTGGCAAGTAGCGTATATAAAATAGCAGGTAAGACCGGAACCGCTTTGGTAGCAAATGGAAACCGTGGTTATGATGACAAGATTTATCAGTCCTCTTTTGCCGGTTATTTTCCGGCAGATAATCCGCAGTACACAATAGTAGTTGTGATCAAAAACAAGCCGCATGCTGCTGTGTTTTATGGTGCAGCTATCGCAGGGCCAGTTTTCAAAGAGATAGCTGATCAGATTTACAATTTAAAAATTGGTGAAACCGATCACAACCTTACTGGTTCATTCAGAAAATCGGATAGCAGTTTTTACAGTTATGCAGGTTATACCAAAGACATTCAACAAGTAACTGATCAATTGCAACTTGGCATTTCAAAATCGGATGCAAAAGGCAGTTATGGAAGACTGTTTAAACAAGGCAATGGTACGGAGTTAAGCAGTCAGATAATTAAGAGCGATAAAATGCCAAGCCTCGGCGGGATGGGTTTAAAAGATGCCGTTTACCTATCGGAAAATTTAGGATTAAAAGTAGTTACGAGAGGCAGAGGTAAAGTAGCATCGCAATCTATTATGGCAGGACAAACAATTAAAAAAGGTCAGATAATAAACATACAATTAAACTAATTTCTTATCGCTGAGATAGGAGATGCATATGGCAAAACTACAAGACATATTATACAATGTGCATTTGCAGGCGGTTACCGGCAAAACGAATCTGGAAGTGCTCGACATCCAAACTGACAATAGAAAGGTGAGCAATGGGTCTGTATTTGTAGCTATCCACGGTACTACCGTAAATGGACACACTTTTATTGGCAATGCAATAGAGAAAGGGGCCAGGGTTATCGTATGTGAAGTAATGCCTGCACTCATAAATGAAGGCGTTACTTATTTGCAAGTAAATAGCTCTGCAGAAGCTGTTGCCCACATGGCACACCATTTCTACGGAGAGCCTTCTACAAAATTAAAAGTTGTAGGGGTAACAGGGACCAATGGTAAAACAACGATTGCTACGCTGTTATTCAAATTGTTTACCAAGCTTGGATACAAATGTGGACTTATCAGTACGGTTCAGAATCATGTTGGTGAAACGATTTTTCCTGCTACGCACACCACACCGGATTCAATTAACCTTCAGGCTTTGCTCAAACAAATGTTGGATGCAGGATGCACCCATGTTTTTATGGAAGTGAGCAGCCATGCAGTTCATCAATATCGGGTAGCAGGAGTGCATTTTGCCGGCGGTATTTTTAGCAATATTTCACATGATCACCTTGACTATCACAAAACATTTGATGAATATATAAGAGTAAAGAAAAAGTTCTTTGATGATCTTCCTGGCGATGCATTTTCGATTTCCAATTTAGATGACAAGAGGGGGCTGGTAATGTTACAAAATACGGCATCAAAAAAGCATTTTTATAGCCTGAAAACGATAGCCGAATTCAAAGGGAAAATTTTGGAGAATAGCCTGACTGGCCTTATGATGACGGTGAATGAAAAGGAAGTCCACTTCAGGTTGATCGGTGAATTTAATGCTTATAATTTGTTGGCAGTTTATGGTGCAGCTACCTGTTTGCAAATAGAACCTGACGTAGCATTAACAACATTGAGTATGTTAACCGGTGCTGAGGGAAGATTTGATTATACCATCAGCAATTCCAACATCATTGGCATAGTGGACTATGCACATACACCCGATGCATTGGAGAATGTATTGGAGACTATTAAGAAATTGAGAAAAGGAGATGAGCAGGTAATAACTGTTGTTGGATGTGGTGGTGATAGAGATAAAACAAAAAGACCGGTGATGGGTGATGTGGCATGTAAACTGAGTGACAAAGTCATCTTTACCAGCGATAATCCAAGAACAGAAGATCCGAATCAGATATTGAAAGAGATGGAGGAAGGTTTGGGTAGTGCAGCAAGGCGAAAGTTTGTTTCTATACCCGAAAGAAAAGAGGCAATAAAAATGGCAGTAAGTCTGGCAAAACCATTAGACATTTTGCTGATAGCAGGAAAGGGTCATGAAAAATATCAGGACATCAATGGAGTAAAATTTCCTTTTGACGATAAGCAGTTGTTGCAAGAGATGTTTGAATTGTTTGGAAAATAGTATTTAAAAAAATTGAAGTAAGAAAACAGGATGCTTTATTTTATTTACGAGTGGTTGGCAAAAGCAGGATTGAAATTTCCCGGAATCGGGTTGTTTCAGTTCATCACCTTCAGGGTGTTGATGGCTGTGCTATTGTCGCTTTTTATCACTACCGTTTATGGAAAAAGGTTGATACAAATATTGCTGAAGAAGCAAGTTGGAGAGACAGTAAGAGACCTTGGTTTGGCAGGCGAAAAGGAAAAAGTGGGCACGCCAACAATGGGTGGAATTATCATTATTCTGGCAATTATTATTCCGACCTTATTGTTTGCCGACCTTGAGAAAGTTTATATTAGGTTGATGTTGCTTTGTACAGTTTGGTTGGGTATTATTGGTTTTATTGATGATTACCTCAAGCTGAGGTCGAAGCGATTGGCTAAGGAAAAAGGAATCGCCTATAAGAAGGGCGACAGCGATGGATTGGCTGGCAGGTTTAAAATATTTGGACAGGTTGTTTTGGGAATTATTGTAGGAGCTACTTTATATTTTAATCAAAATGTAACGGTAGAGCGAGAAGTGATATCGCAGCCGGTAGCGATGTCATCATCAGATAGTATTTTAAGAAAAGGAGAAAGACTGATAGCAGATACAATACGGATGTTTGATGGAAAGGAACATAGGTATGTAAGAGTAAAGACTCCCATAACCACTATTCCATTTATTAAAACGCATGAATTTAATTATTCAAAACTGTTGCCAACTTCGTTACAGCCTTACACTTGGGTGTTGTATATAATGATTGTCATTTTTATTATTACAGCAGTGTCCAATGGGGCAAACATTACTGATGGGTTAGATGGACTGTGTACAGGTGTATCAGCAGTCATTGGAGTCTGCCTTGGCATATTCGCATATGTGAGTGGCAATATAAGGTTTGCAGAATACCTAAACATTATGTACATCCCCAATCTTGGTGAGTTGAGTATTTTTATAGGCGCATTCATTGGGGCATGTGTAGGTTTTCTTTGGTACAATGCGTACCCTGCGCAGGTATTTATGGGCGATACAGGTAGCCTTGCTTTGGGTGGAATTATTGCATCACTTGCTATCATTATCAGAAAAGAATTGTTGATACCAATTATTTGCGGTGTATTTCTGGTAGAGAATCTGAGTGTGATATTGCAAGTATCGTATTTCAAGTACACCCGAAAGAAGTATGGGGAAGGGCGAAGGATTTTTAAAATGAGTCCCCTGCACCATCACTATCAAAAGTTGGGATATCATGAAAGTAAAATAGCAACAAGGTTTTGGATTATTACCGTATTACTGGTAATATTCTCAATTATGTCATTAAAGATCAGATAAGAAGACGTAGATGGAGAAGCGTAAACGAATAGTAGTATTAGGTGGCGGAGAAAGTGGTATTGGTGCAGCTATACTTGCCAAGCAAAAAGGGTTTGATGTTTTTTTGAGTGATGGTGGATTGCTAAGTGAAAAGTATAGAAGTCAGATTGTTGAAAATGATATTGTTTTTGAAGAAGGGAATCATACTGAAGAAGAAATTCTAAACGCGGATGAAGTAATAAAGAGTCCTGGTATTGCAGAGAAGAATGAGTTGGTTAAGAAAATAAGAGCGAAAGGGATACCGGTGATCAGTGAAATTGAATTGGCGTTTAGATACAAGGGGAAAAGCAAAGTGGTGGCTATCACCGGAAGTAATGGAAAGAGTACAACAACAGCTTTACTCTACCATATCTGTAAAATGGCAGCATTGGATTGTGCAATGGTGGGTAACATAGGATACTCATTTGCAAAGCAGGTGGCTTTGGACCCGAAAGAAGTTTATGTAGCAGAAATTAGTTCTTTTCAGTTGGATGATATAAAAGATTTTAAGCCGGATATAGCAGTGCTGTTGAATATTACGGAAGATCATTTAGACAGGTATGAATATGTATTTGACAATTATATCAACAGCAAGTTCAGAATAATAGAGAATCAGAATGAAGACGATTATTTCATCTACAATTTGGATGACGAAGTGATTGAAAAAAAATTAGAAACATTAATCTTACATACTAACCCATTGCCTTTTTCTATGAAACAAGAAGTTAAAAAAGGAGCCTACGTGAAAGGCGACCAGATGATGCTGAGGATACAGGAAGAACGAGTAAGTATGAGTATCTACGACTTTGCACTCAAAGGGAAACACAATCAACACAATACTATGGCGGCAGGTATAGCAGCAGCAACCTTAGGTATTCGAAAGGAAAAAATTCGTGAAGCGGTTACTACTTTCGAAAGCCTCGAACATCGCATGGAGTTTGTAGCTACCGTAAGGGGTATTGAGTTTTATAACGATAGTAAGGCAACCAATGTAAACAGTACATGGTTTGCATTAGAGAGTCTAAATAAACCAACAATACTGATACTCGGTGGAGTTGATAAGGGAAATGACTATTCTTTGATTGAAGATTTGGTAAAGGCGAAGGTGAAGGCAATTGTATGTATGGGAGTTGATAATAAGAAAATTCATGCCGCATTTAAAGATACAGTTAAGGTAATCGTTGATACGGCGAGTGCATTGGATGCAGTAAAAGCAGCGTTCAGCCTCTCTGTAAAAGGAGATGCAGTATTGTTGAGCCCTGCCTGTTCAAGTTTTGATTTGTTTAAAAACTATGAAGAGCGCGGTATGAAGTTTAAAGAAGCAGTAAAAGAGTTATAAAAAATCTAGTAACTAAAAAAAGGACAGTACAAATAATGAAGCAATTTTTTGATAAGCAATTCTCAGATTTCCCTGATGTAAACTCAGTGGGTGGAGGCTTATTGAAAAGAACGAAAGGGGACCGGTATATTTGGGGTATTGTAATTTTTCTTGCAGTTACGTCTTTATTGGTTGTTTATAGTGCTACAGGCTCATTGGCATATAAAATGTACAAAGGCAATACAGAAATTTACCTGTTCAAGCAGTTTGCATTTATTATGGTTGGTGTCATTGTTGTTCACTTTGCCCATCGTATCAACTACACTATTTATTCAAGAATAGCATTGTATTTGTTTTTGCTTTCTATACCATTAATGGTATTCACTTACTTTTTTGGCGCAACTATAAATGATGGAAGTCGTTGGATTAGGTTGCCTATAATTAATCTTACTTTCCAAACCAGCGATTTGGCAAAATTGGGTCTGTTTATGTACATGAGCAGACAGCTTAGCCGCAAGCAGGAAGTGATTAAAGATTTTAAGAAAGGCTATTTACCGCTAATCGTTCCACTTGGTATTATTTGTTTGCTGATAGCGCCTGCTAACCTATCTACGGCATTACTGACAGGTGCAACAGGTTTGTTGTTAATGTTTATTGGCAGGACTAGCGTCAAGCATATTCTTGGTACCATTGGTATTGCCTTAATACCGGTGGTTTTATTGGTAAGTTTAGCTGTCGGCACCTATGATGGTGGCAAGGTAAATCCTGCAGGACAAAGCGTAGTGGTATCTGAAATAAAATCGCATGGTCGTATTGGTACGTGGATACATCGGGTACAGGACTTTATTTATGCTAGCCAGGATGAAACACCTTACCAAGTTCAACAAGCTAAAATTGCCATAGCAAAAGGAGGAATTATTGGTGTTGGTCCGGGAAATAGTGAAGCAAAAAACTTTATGCCTCACCCATATTCAGACATGATCTATGCAGTTATTTTAGAAGAATATGGTTTGATAGGCGGAGGCATTATCATATTTATTTACCTGGTTTTTCTTTTGCGATGTATTAGAGTCTTTAGGAAATGTCCATTTGCTTTCGGAGCTTTTCTAGCACTTGGTCTCAGCTTTTCGTTGGTGATTCAGGCAATGGCAAATATGGCAGTAGCTGTAAATCTTGTTCCGGTAACAGGGGTCACATTGCCTTTGGTAAGTATGGGAGGGAGTTCGTTTCTTTTTACCTGTGCATCTATTGGAATTATTCTAAGTGTTGCTAGAAATGTAGAACAATCAGAAGGAGAACAAATACAATCAGCAGAGAAACCAAAAGATGACGATACTGAAAATGCAAAAACGATAGCAGAAGCAGGAATAAAAAAGAAAGTAACAAAACCTGAAATGGCGATTTAATGCACATGAGCGATGATAAAAAAAGTGGAATAGAGGAACAGAAGAGTGGTAGATATATTATCGCTGGAGGTGGAACGGGTGGACATATTTTTCCTGCAATAGCCATAGCAAATGCGTTGAGAAAATTGCAGCCAAAAAGTGAGATCCTTTTTGTAGGAGCAATCGGAAAAATGGAAATGGAAAAAGTGCCGCAGGCTGGATATGAAATTTTTGGGTTGGATATATCAGGTTTTAACAGAAGTTCTTTGATAAAAAATATTTTGTTGCCTTATAAACTCATAAAGAGCTATTTGCAGGTAAGAAAGATTGTAAGTGAATTTAAGCCGGATGCTGTTGTTGGAGTAGGGGGTTATTCAAGCTTTCCTGTGCTCAAACATGCACAACATTTGGGCATCCCAACATTCATTCACGAAAGCAATTCTTTTGCCGGCAAAAGCAATATGATGTTGGGAAAGCAAGCAATGAAAATATTTGTAGCAACAGATGGAATGGAGAAATTTTTTCCAAAAAATAAAATTGTAATTACTGGCAATCCTGTCAGGAAATCAATTGTCCAATCTATGATTAACAAAGATGAGGCAATACGTTTCTTTAACCTTGAAGTAGGAAAGAAAACAATCCTGGCTGTAGGAGGTAGCTTGGGAGCAAAGAGTATAAATGAAGCACTTGCAAATAAGATTGATGCTTTTGATGCGCACAATCTTCAATTGATTTGGCAGACCGGAAAATCAACTGGTGCTATTTTTAAAGAAAAAGGAAAAGGGCACAAGAATATTTGGGTGGATGATTTTATTACACAGATGGAAATTGGTTATGCAGCAGCTGATATTGTAATTTCCAGGTCGGGTGCAATGGCAGTTACTGAATTGTGTGTGACAGGTAAACCATCCATATTTGTGCCATTTCCCTTTGCTGCAGAAGATCATCAAACTGTAAATGCAAGATTACTGGTTGCAAAGAAAGCTGCGTTAATGGTAAAGGACAGTGAGGCAAATGAGAAGTTGGTAGCAATGGCTATATCGCTTGCAGAGGATGAGCGGTTGGAGAAAGAATTGAGTGTGAATATTTCTAAGCTTTCAATTGTGAATGCTGATGAATTAATTGCAGAAGAAATAATAAAAGTTATTCGTGGAGCAAAAGCTAATTAAGCTTGGCAAATGTTGGTTTTAGTAAATGAGAAAGTTATAAAATGAAAGAAGGGAGTTTAAATATTGGCGGTTCTCATATCAACGCTCTATTAGGAGTTGAAGAGGCAGTTAATGTACTTTATTTCATTGGTATTGGTGGTATTGGAATGAGTGCAATTGCGAGATACTTTCATTTGAAAGGAGTGCGTGTAAGTGGTTACGATAAAACGTCGACGGAATTGACTAGGCAATTGGAAGCAGAGGGAATCGACATTCATTACAATGAAGATATTGCGCTGATACCAAAGCAGGTTGATCTGGTTGTTTATACACCTGCTATACCATCGGGTCATGCTGAGTTGGTGTATTATAAGGAAAATGGGTATAGCGTTGTTAAGCGAAGTGATGTGCTAAAATTAATTACTGAAAGTACTTTCAACGTATGTGTTGCCGGCACGCATGGTAAAACAACGGTGAGCACCATGATTGCACATATACTTCGTCATTCTGGATTTGGGTGCAATGCATTTTTGGGTGGTATTTCTGCTAACTACAACAACAATTTTTGGAGTAGCGAAAACAATGTTTGCGTAGTTGAGGCTGATGAATATGACAGAAGTTTTTTGAAATTGTTTCCGGATGTTGCGGTAATCACTTCGATGGATCCTGATCACCTTGACATTTATGGAACCGGGGAAGAAGTAGAAAAGGCATTTGTAGATTTTTCGAAGAATGTAAAAGCAAATGGATGCCTTATAACTAAATATGGGCTGAGCAAAGATGCAGAACTGAAAGCGGCTTCTCATATTCGATATAGCTTCGATGACAAAGATGCAGATGTATGTGCAAGTAACCTCAAAGTTGACAATGGTTCTTATGTATTTGATATAATTTCCCTGCAGTGGACAATTACTAATGTGACCATGCATATGGGTGGATTGCACAATATTGAAAACGTAATAGCTGCAGTAGCTGTGGCGAAATATTTGAAAATAGATGAACATAAAATAAGGGCTGCTGTAGAAGCATTTAAGGGGGTAAGGAGAAGGTTTGAATATGCACTGAAGAATGATCGGCATGTATTAATTGATGACTATGCTCATCATCCGGAGGAACTAAGGGCATTAATAACCGGTGTGCGAAGTCTTTTTAAACAGAAGCTGACGATTGTTTTTCAACCGCACCTGTATAGTAGAACGAAAGACCAGGCAGATGGATTTGCAGAAGTGTTGGATAAATGTGATGAAGTAATAATTCTTCCAATCTATCCGGCAAGAGAACTTCCAATGGAAGGGGTGAATAGTGACATGATAATTGAAAGAATGCAGATGAAGAATGTAAAGGTGTTGAGTAAGGAAGAATTATTGAATTGGGTAGAAAAAGAAAGACCGGAATTATTAGTGATGGCTGGTGCAGGTGATATTGATGTAATGGTAAACAAAGTAAAAAACTCATTGATTTCTTAGAGCAATAGTATGCAGCAACTTTGGAAAAATAGATGGAGAACTACAATGTGGGCTTTGCTTGGAGCAGGCACTATTGTATTGCTTGTCGCAGCTGTGTACAAAAAGAACAATAAATGGTGTGTGGGTGTAGAAGTGGTTTTTAATGGGGATGGCACCAATTTTTTTATAGATCAAAAAGAAGTATTGACTATTGTAAGTACAGATGGAGCAGTGATAGGACGGGAGATGGCAAATATAAACTTGAAGCTATTGGAAGGCAGACTTGAAAAGGACAGGTGGGTTAACAACGCAGAATTGTTTTTCGATAACAAACAAGTACTTCAGATAAGAATAGAAGAAAAGGAGCCGGTAGCCAGAATATTTACATCAGGGGGAAGTTCTTTTTATATAGATAGTGTTTGCAGGAAACTGCCATTGAGTGAAAAGCTAAGTGCAAGGATACCCATGTTTACAAGCTTTCCATCTGATAGACAAGTATTGTCTAAGCCAGACAGCCAGTTATTGGCTGATGTAAAAGACCTTGCCATGTTTATTCAGGCTGATGAATTTTGGAAAGCACAGGTAGCCCAGATTGATATTACACCCAATGGATTTGAAATGATTCCAACGATAGGCAATCATGTAGTAGTCCTGGGTAAAGGCGGCGATTACGAACAAAAGTTCGATAGGTTATTTAGCTTTTACAAACAGGTGTGGGCTAAGGTTGGTTTTGAAAAATATGACAAGTTGGATGTTCAGTTTGATGGACAAGTGGTAGCGACATTTAAAGGTAGCATGCCAACTATTGTAGATACGGCCAAAGCACAACAATTGCTTGATAATATGATGGCAAAAGACAAGGAATTATTAGATAGCAATAAATCTGTCCCGAGTGAAAAATCGGTAATCAAGGACACAATTGCTACTGCAAAACAGAATAATATTATACCAGTAGTAAAACCTTTGATTGTAGATAACAAGAAAAATCGGACTGATGAAAACAAGGTAGACAAGGCGGTAGCAAAAGCTAAAGCAGCAGTAGTGCAGGCTGCGATTGTAAAAGCGATGGTAGCCAAAGCAGCAGCAAAGCCGGTTGTTCAAAAACAACAACAGGCAGTAAAAGCTGCAAAACTAAAAAATGATGAAACAAAACCAAAAGCAGTAATGAAAAAGCAACTGTAGTCATAAACAATTCAACATAACAAATTAGTAATAAAAACAAATCTTATCCGAACATCAAAACACAAATATTATGAACGTCAATGAAGCACCCATCATCGTAGGACTCGACATAGGCACCACCAAAATTGCTGCCATTGCCGGGCGTAAGAATGAACATGGCAAACTGGAAATTCTTGGCTTTGGAAGAGCCAACAGTACAGGTGTTCAGCATGGACAAGTTCTGAACATCGAACAAACCATTAAGGCTATTCAATTGGCCTTAAAGAATTGCTATGAAACAAATCCGGATCTGGAAATCAGTGAAGTATATGTTGGTATAGCAGGTCATCATATCAAAAGCTTACAGACAAGAGGTGATATCGTTCGTCAGGATTCTGAGAACGAAATTACCATGGCTGAAATTGAGCAGTTGATAGATAACCAACGCAAGACATTCATTCCGGCAGGTGACCAGATCATTGACGTCATTCCACAAGAATTTACAGTAGATAATATTCCAAACATACCCAATCCGATTGGATACAATGGAGTGAAGGTTGGCGCTAACTTCCACATCATCACCGGTGATAGAAATGCTATCAGAAACATCAATCGGGCAGTAGACAAGAGTGGTCTTAAAACAAAAGATCTTGTACTCCAGCCGTTGGCTTCGGCAGCTGCAGTAATGAGTGAATTGGACATGGAAGCAGGTGTAGCCATTTTGGATATTGGAGGTGGTACCAGCGACCTTGCAGTATTCTACGAAGGTATTTTGAAGCATACAGCAGTTATTCCTTTTGGCGGAGAAAATATTACCAACGATATTAAAACAGGGTTAGGTGTATTGAAGCAACAAGCTGAAGCTATGAAGGTTCAGTTTGGTAGTGCACTTGCTGATGAAGCAAAATCAAATGCTTACATTACTATTCCAGGAATGAACGGAATGCCCGCAAAAGAGATCAGTGTAAAGAACCTTGCTAACATTATTCAGGCAAGAATGGGCGAAATACTTGATTTCGTTACCTATCATTTAAAGCAGGTTGGTTTGGATACACGAATATTAAATGGCGGAATAATTCTTACAGGTGGGGGCTCACAATTAAAGCACCTAATACAATTGACTGAATATTCTACGGGTTTGTATGCAAGAATTGGATTCCCCAATGGCCATTTGGCCGCCAACCATATAGATGAACTAAAGAAGCCGATGTACAGCACTTGTATAGGTCTTATTTTAAAAGGATATAGCGATTACGAACACAAGTACAAAGAGTTTGAAAAGTCATTTAAAAAAGTGATTGTACCAGAGACATTGGTCAACGCCAACGAATCGGATATGAAACCGCTTGAGCCAGTATTTGAAGAAGTGGAAGAGAAAACTGTAAATACAAAAAGTAGAAAAAGTATGCAAAAGTTTTGGGACAAGTTTAAAAACAATTTACTTGAACTATTCAAAGAAGAGGGAGATAAAGATTTGTAAACAAAAAGGGTCACTTTTTCAATGAGTTGATAAAAAATGATTGGTAAAGAAAAGGAGCCTCTTGACTTAATAAAAATAATAGAAACACTAATCCATAAACATTCAATTTTCCAATTATGATTCACTTTGATCTTCCTAAGCAGAAATCATCTATCCTCAAAGTGATAGGTGTAGGGGGTGGTGGTGGAAATGCCGTCAATCACATGTATGGTCAATCCATTGACCAGGTTGATTTCATTATCTGTAACACTGATGCGCAGGCATTAGCGAACAGTAAAGTTCCAAACAAAATTCAGCTAGGGCCACACCTTACACAAGGGCTTGGTGCCGGAGCAAATCCTGAAATAGGGAAACAGGCTACCGAAGAAAGCCTTGAGGAAATAAAACGTATTCTTGAAGTGAATACAAAGATGGCTTTTATTACCGCCGGAATGGGTGGTGGAACCGGTACAGGTGGTGCGCCTATCATTGCAAAAATCTGCAAAGATCTTGGTGTGCTGACTGTAGGCATTGTAAGTACTCCTTTTACAAATGAAGGTCCTAAGCGTATGCGTCATGCGGAGGCAGGTATTCAGGCATTGCGGGAAAATGTAGATACGCTACTAGTGGTTAGCAATGATAAATTGCGCCACCAATATGGCAACCTTAAAGTAAGAGAAGCATTCAGCAAGGCCGATGATATTTTGGCTACTGCTGCTAAATGTATAACGGATGTAATCACCAGCAATGGGCAGATCAATGTAGATTTTGCTGATGTATGTACTGTGATGCGCAATGGTGGTGTTGCCATATTGGGAAGTGCTACTGCTGAAGGTGAAGACCGTGCACAAAGGGCTATTGAAGATGCAGTCAATTCACCATTGCTAAACGACAGCGAAATAAGAGGGGCAAAGTGGATATTGGTAAATATTACTTCTGCTGAAGGTGATCATGAGATTACGATGGACGAAGAAGATATCATCATGAGTTATCTGCGTCAGGAAGCTGGTGAAGAAGCTGATGTAATAAAGGGAATAGGCTTTGATGAAACACTTGGAACAAAATTGGGTGTTACCATTATTGCCACAGGTTTTGAGCACAAAGATCCATTCAAAATGGCTGAAAAGCCTAAAGAGGTAAAGAAGGTAGAAGAGAAGATTGTAATGCCTTTGTATACTGCGGTAGCAGAAGAAAAAAAGTCCTATATACAACCTTCGTTAGCGCTTGAAGATAAAGATCCTTATGCCCCTGTTTTAACTGAAATGCCTTCTACAGCACCTGCGGTTATTCAACCTGCATTTTATCATGAGGCTACACCTACACCTGTAGCACAAGAGCCGACAGTAGAGCAGACAACTGAAGGCCCTGTTTACCGTTTTGAGTTGCAGCCAGAGATCAAACAACCTGAGCCTCAGCCTGTGTATAAACAATCAGACCCTGTTATTCAAAATAATCCTACTCTTGCACATAATAATTTCCTTTCAAGGCCTTCCAATATTTATGCAGAAGCTAAGATCGAGACTAACATAGTTTCCAATCCTATGGATGCAAATGCTTCTCCGGCACCCATCGAAGAGCTTCCGGAGCTTGAGATGAAGCTGGTAATGAAGGATGAAACTCCGGAAGCGGCGGATGTGGTTCAGCAAAATCAGCACTTTGTAAAACCGTCATCTACAGAGGATCATGCAATGCTTGACGATGTAGAAGATCAAAAACGCAGGGCACAAGAGAGGATACAGAAACTGCGCAACTTATCCTTTAATATAAACGCTGCGGAGGCAAATACAGAGTTTGATAATGTACCGGCCTACATCCGTCGCAACATGGAGTTGTTTGGCAATACACTTACTTCTGTAGAAAATTTTTATAGTAAATACACAGTAAAACCCGATGAAAATGATAAAGGGCAAATCAGCTCCATTAATACATTTTTAGACGGTAAAAAACCGGATTAATAAGTTATTAGTTTCGGCTATGGATTATGATTTTGAATGTAACATTCAATTTTAAATGTCCAACCGCAAACAATCTGCTCGGTTGGTGACTGGTCCACGTTTATTTTTAGTGTTGTAGCCTGCTTACCGCAGGTATTCATCCCTCCGCAAAATCGGAGGGATTTTTTTTGTTGATAGGTGCTTTGAAAAGCTGTTTTTAAAATTTGTGTTGGCACGCTGACGGAGGAGGATTCGCTTTACTGCACGTTCGTGGTCTTTTTCCTGCTCGTTAATAAAAATGGCTGTCGTTAGCTATTTGGTGAACATTAGATCCTTAATAGCATGATCTACATTTCTACCGCTGTTAGTGTCTTAACCAACAGCCTTTTGGGTAGTAAAGTTTGCAGGTGAAGAAGCTGCAAAGGCGGA
>JANMZN010000142.1:0-15117 GCA_031383285.1 Segetibacter sp. | reverse complement strand
ACTACTACTTTTTCAGGTATATTTTTTACCACAACTGATCCCGCACCGATGGTGGAATTGCTGCCAATCATTAATTTTCCGATGATACAGACATTAGCACCAATATCCACATTGTCGCCAATAATGGTACCAGCGGTTTTATTGCCATCAGCATCTGTTTTATTTCCTATAGTTGTGCATTGCCGAATAGAGCAGTTTTTTCCAATGGTTGTTGATTTGTGAACTACTAAGCCTATACCGTGTGACATTTTTAGTCCACGGCCAATTTTTGCTCTGTGCTGAATTTCAACTCCCAAAAACCATAATACAAAAACTTTATAAAAAACCAAATATGGAATCATGAGCACATGAACAACTTTATTAACGGTTGCCAAATGTGCTATGCGATAAGCCAGCATGACTAATCTTCCTTTTATGTTTCCTTTATTCGCTTTCCAATCTTGGAATACTGCGAAAGAAAAGCAGTCGCTTTTTTCTATTTGAAGACTTTTGTTAACTCCAAATATTGGAGAAGATTGAGTTATTTCAAAAGAGATATCGGTAATCATTTGAAATCATTTTTAATTAGCAGGGGAGTAAGTTTCTTTAATTGCAAACCGTTCTCTTTTCATGTAGGTATAGATTTGCTTTTTCATGAAGTCTATCATATCGTCCCACTCATTCTTTAATTCCTTTCTTATTTCATTTTGATTATTTGTATCAAATGGTTTAGAAATAATGTCGTTGATGAAATCAACAGCAGCCTTGCCTGGTTTGTGATGCAGCAATACTTTATTTATCAGGATGTCATTGGCTTTCATATTTCTTATACCGCAATACACACTATTTACCCCAAGCATTGCTCCTTCCCGGGCCATACTATCTCCCGATGAAATTACAAGCTTTGAATAGTAAATCAAGGAGTGAATGTCTGATACTGGTTCTTGAAGAATGATCCAATCTGAAGGGTAACGATGAGCCGTATATTTATCTTCGAGTGAAAGGATAACTTTGGTATTGGGTGTTATTTCATTGGCTATTGATCCAACGATACTTTCTTGTTGGTTAAAATAGTTGAATGATTTGTTACTGACTTCTCTGATAAAAATATAATCATGTGCTTTTAAATTATATTCCTGAAGTACTTTTTCATTGGGAGTAAACCTGGCGGGGCTTAAGTAACTCCACTCTTTTAGGCAATTAAAAGTTCCTATTTTTTTGGATTTTTTTATGATAGCAGGAAAAAATAATTTAGTGGATAACCAACTATTTATCCTGTTGACACCTTTTCGTTCAGGGTCATCATAAAACTGGATGATAGGAGTGGAGGTGAAATGACTGGCAAATGCTAAAGGAATACTACTGGCAGCAATGGTGATATTGTACTTCTCACGAAAGATTAATTTTAAAAAATCAACTGTACGCTTAATATTTCCTTGCCAAATAATTGACCATTTGGTTCCATTGCTTTCGCCAATGCAAACGAGGTCTTCAAATTCATAATACTCTTTGTCGATGATACGTGCAATTTTGCCTCTTCTCAGGTAACTGATGGTAACTTTCCATCCTTCATTTTGTAGTTCTCTCGCTAAGCCTTTAAATAAGTTTAGTTGAGCAGGATGCTTGATGTCAATCAAAATCTTCATAGAAATTATTATGGATTAGAACAGGGATAAAGGGCAGTCCGGTAAGTAGTATTAGCTAAATTTTATTCTTCCAAGGAACCTTGAAATTAAAAACCGTCTTACTTCCCGACTTTCTTCTTTATTAACTAACGGTTTTTTTGAAAATTTTATTTTGATTCCATAACAAAGGAAAAATAAACTGCTATACAATCCCTTTTTTTTAATAAGGGAAATTGATTTAAATAAAAACATGTATAAGGGATAATCTCTGTTTTGGTAACCATCTGCTTCTCTTATCAATCCTTTTTTTATACCACCTTCAGCACTTCTACTTTGGGTGGGGTACATATGAAGGATGGGTTGCTCAAAAAATTTTTCTGTAATGTATCCTCTGCTTCTAGCAAGTATGTCGTCTATGCCATCCCAACCTTTAAATGGTTTTAATCCACCCATGGCTTCAAGGCATTCTTTCTTGTAAAATTTATTAGGTCCTTGTGTGTGCCATTTATGGTTGGATTCAATAATTCGTTTACCATCAGATTCTATATAGGTAGCTCCAGAAGCTATTCCCAGTGATGGATGCTTTTGAAATTTGTCAACGATAAATGCCAGGTAATTATTTTTTTCGATCACCAAATCTGCATCTAGCTTTAATACTATGTCCCACGATAAGTTTTCATCCGCTGCTACTTTTAATCCGTAATTGAAAATGTTTACAATGTTGGCCCCAGTTGAACGGCCCGATTTGGCTTCTCTACTTTGGTATTTAATGAAAGGGTGCAATTGTGCATATTCCTTTACAATGTCGGCTGAAGCATCTGTTGAATTATCATCAATTAAAATCCATTTAGCAGGTGTGACTGTTTGTTTGCAAATAGACTGCAGTGTTTGTTCTATGGTATGCTCTTCGTTTCTAAAAGGGGTGATGATCAACAGGTTCATATTATCTGTATTTGAGGTAAGCTTTAATTTTGCCCATTATTATGATAGGGAATGAGATAGGCATTAGTAAACGATTACCATGTCTCCAGATTAGTTTGCTATCATTTATAGGGTATGTAGGACTGTACTTGTTAAATAGACTTTTTATAAATTGGGTTAAGCTTGGTTTGTTTTTAGGGCTTCCATTTCCTGTTAGGTTTTCGAGGCTAAAGAGTACTGCATCAAGGCAAATTTCAGCCTGTATACCCTTTGTAATAGCACTAGCGCTGTATTCATAATCTGATCCGTACTGAGGAAATGATTCATCAAGGTATCCATTAGCCTGAAAAGTATTTTGAGTAAAAAACATGCCCCTTCCCGGTATGAATTTGCTTTCCCATGAGGGTAGCTTTTTTTGTAGCGCTAATAAGTAGTTATTGTAGGTATAATGGTATTGTTTGTTTTTCCAGTGTTTTACTTTTTTAACACCCAGAAAAGTTGGTTTTTTTTCATCATTGGAATCAAATGAAACAGAACCAAAGATGATATATTGATTGGCAGTTTCTTTTAATGTTGATTCAACTGTTTGAAGATAATTGTTATCAAGAATGACATCATCATTCAGCAGTAAATACTTGTCGCATTTCAGATATTCTTCTGCAAATTTAATTCCTTCATTTACTGACTTGGTGTACCACCAATTGCCAGTTCCTCTTACAATATGTACTTTTGGGTAATGTAGGCTGATCGCTTCAAATGTTCCATCTTTTGAGCCATCATCTACAATAATTACCTCCATATCTTTTGTTTGCTGAGCATATAATTGCCTCAGGCATCTAAGTGTTACAGCCTTTCTGTTGAAAACTGGTATAATGATTCCTAAACTCATACTGGCGAAGTATTATTATTTAATATTTTAAACGGTAAAAAAAGGAATGAAAGCATTAAGTACAATGGTGTAAATAGCACTGGATTGGAAAACGCTATCAGCGGAACTATTATTATCAAAATGTTGTTGTTTCTATTTTCTCCGCTAAGGGCTATTTCAATAAGTTTGCCTGATTTTCTTAAACTGAATAATAGCCATATCAAACCAATAATTCCCAATCGTGCTGTATAGTTACTAAGGCCATTGGTCAGGTTAAAACTGTCAAAGTTTCCATGACGAAAGTTGTCATCATCATATCCACGACCAAAGATCAGATTGTCTTTTATGGATTCCATATCAACAATAAAACTTCCAAATCGGCCTAAACTAAATTTAGCATCTAGATCAAGGTTTTGTACATGTTGTATATCTTCTACTTTACTTAGCTGATTGGCTAACAAAAATTGTATTTTATTATACATGATATCCGAAGAGAAGAACACGCATATGGATGCCGCTATGAATGCAGGTATTACTGTGAGATAAAAACTAAACCTTACTTTGGCTGATTTGTGTTCTATGCTATTTAGTAGAAATACAAATCCGAGAATCAACGTGAGTAAATACCCTGTTGTAGAAAATGTGATCAGGATGCCAATCAATAGAACAATAACAATTTTGGTGATTTTGAAATTATTGATGAGAAATTCAAAATACATGGCCAATACAATCATAGTAGCAAATCCACCGGGTTCCCACATGGGGCCTGAGTTTCTATAATGGTCAACAAATTCTATGGTATGTAAAAGGATATTTTGTGATGATGGAAGTGTTTCTACTATCGAAGGAAATATATTACTCAAGGCTGTTCCAAAGCTATGAAGACTTTCTACTGAAATTACTTGCCAGCAGTAAAATGGCAGGCTGAAAAGAATGATGCCATAAATAATTTGATTGTAAAATCTAAAAAATTCGAACTGAACAAGTTTAATTGTACAATATCCAACAGTAATCATTGAGAATAGTTTTACATATCTCAACCAGTTAATCTCCCCATCATTTTGATACCAATATTGAAATACTAATAAGGCAAATACTGGAATGATTAATGCAAATGGTTTGTCAAATTTGACATGCCTTTTTGCCATAACCAATAAGTTGAGCAACAATGCAATAAAGATGGTTGTTTCTGAATTGGCTATTGTGCTGGCTCTGCTTGATAATAGGATTATCAGGAAAACCAAAAACCGGTCGGTATTTCTTTTATTGAAAATGTATGAATACATGTTTTAAATAGCTTGCATTATTGGTGGTTTGAGCGCTGATAATTTTTTGATAAAAGCTGCTGGATTACCTCCCCATATTTCGTCAGAGGGAATACTTTTAGTAACAACAGACCCGGCTCCAATGATTGATCTGTCTCCAATTGAAACACCTTTTAGTATGGTACTATGAGCACCGATAAATACGTCGTTTCCTATTCTCACATCTTTGGCTACAGTTTGTAATGGATCAAGTGAAGGGTCTCTTCTTGTTTCATAATCCAAAGAATGAAAGTCTGTATCATAAATACAAGTATTGCCCCCTATTTTTACGTTGTGACCAATAATTACTTTCTTGCTGCAAAATATTGTTGAAGAGCTTATGCCAACATTATTGCCAATGATTAGTTCTGCATTTTTTCTTACAATGAATACACATTTTTCCTGACGTCCGATGCTATTGAATCTTTCGCCATTGTTGATTTTGAAATTTTTTCCAATTGCCAATGTTGAATGTTGGTGAACTCTCACAAATGGAATACCCTTGCTTTTTAGGCCCGTTCCAATAGAAGAGAAGCGGGCTACCGAAAAACGATTTTTCAAATATTTTGTTCCGGCAAAAATTAGAAGGCGGCTGATTATTTTATTTATAGGCATTGTTGTCTATTTTTTGTTTTGTAGGTTGAAGTGCACTGATAAAGCAATCAATATCTTCGAAGAGGCCAGCATTTTTTTCCAGCCATGATAAGTCTTTGTTCCACCACTTTATTTCATTCAACAACTCTATTTGCTTCTGGTTAAATCTCCATTTTATAAACTTTGCCGGTAAGCCACCAACTATTGCATATGGAGCTACATCTTTATTTACAACCGCTCCGGCGGCTATGATGGCTCCGTCTCCTATAGTAACGCCATCCATAATCAATACATTGTTACCAATCCATACATCATTGCCTATCTCTACAAAATACTTTGAGTTTTTGGCAGTGACATGCTCTTCAAATTTTTGTGTATTCACAAACGTAAATCCACCTTGCTTGTGCGTTGAAAAAAATGCGGGGTGAATGGAGACAAATGTGTCTGAAGGGTGGCGGCCCAATGAAATTCTAACATTATCTGCAATTGTGCAGTATCTCCCAATTTTTGTATTGCCAACTTTTGAATAAGAACCTATATATGTTCCTTTGCCTATGCTGCAATTTTTTAATACAGCACCCGGGTAAATAGCATTGTAACCTTCAAAAACTACTCTTCGATTCAATGTTGGTAGTCCTTTAAAAATTACTTTTTTATTCCTCAGTTTAAATCTAAAGTAGAGGTAAGCGAAGAACGATTTTAGAAAATTAACGATACCAGATTCCATACGTTTCTCCTTTTAATATTTTATTGACTTGCAGATAACAGACCACACTAAAAACTAATTGTATTATGCAGTTGCTAAATACGATGATGGAAGGCGTATGTTGTAGTTGTAATAAAAGAATAGTAAAGGGTACATAAATGATTAAGACAGCAATGGTGAGATAGTATTGCAACTTTATTTTTCCAATGCCATTGATGAAATATAAGTAAATGCTATTCCAAATATAAATGATCACGTATAGTCCGTTGGCAATATTCATGCTAAATGAAACATCAATTTGGTTGCCTACCCATAGTTTGTATGCATAGTTTGCTACTGTTATCATTAATAGAATACCAAGAATGGCAACTGCCCACAGTTTCTGCATTTTTGTAATGATCGATTTTATCCAATCTATATTTTTCTCTGAATAAGCTTTTGTATATGCCGACCAAAAAGGGGAAAGTAATATTGAAAACATCATGAGTACAATGTTGAAATACCGGTAAGAAACGTTGTAGTTGGTTACTTCTTTTGGGCCAAAAAATTGGGTGATAAAAATATTGTTTCCCTGGTAAAGCAATAAAGCCGCTATTTGAATAATAAAAAATTTCATTCCTAGCCCGCCAATATCTTGTAACAATGCTCTGTTGAAATATTTGAAATGAGGTGTGAGGTATTTAAATCGTCCAACAAAGAATACAATTGTGGTACATAAATAAACAAGTACGGGTCCACCACAAACTATGATGGCATAAGTAAGTAATGATCCAGGAATGTCGAATGAACGATAAATGCAAATAATGGTAAGTGAAAGTACATTTGAGATAACTAGAAGTGAATTGTTTATTGCTGTCATTTGTAGGCTTAGCATAATAAAGCCAATGTTCTTCAAAAATATCTGCATGAGGAATAATGCAATTGACCAAAATAGTACTGTTGATAGTTCATCATTTAGGGATGGTGATACATTGAATATAATACTCCAGTTAACCCAACTGTTGACCAAATAGAAAACTATGAAAATGGTTGTAACCGTTGCAAGTAAAGAGAAGTAGCCGGTGCTGATAAGTTGTCTGGCTTTTTTAATATGCCTTTTGGAAAACGCTTCTACCAATTTATTACGCATGCCATTTCCCAAGCCGAGGTCGAAAAAGGTTAGCCATGCCAATAAAGAATTGATGATAACCCAAACACCGAATCTTTCCTTGTCAAGAAAATCAATTCCAATTGGAATTAGGGCAAGGTTTACAAAAATGCCAATACCTTTTACTACAAATGATCCTGCAATGTTTTTCTTAAGTGTTTTATTTAATGAATTCATTTTGGTTTGTCTTACGATAATCTTAACTTTTTCATCATTCGGTCAAAGGAACTTAGTGAGTTGTCATTGTTGCTATAGCTGTAACCATATCCATAACTACTAAATGATTCATCCTTAATACCATTATAAATAACGGCACCGTTTTTAAAAGATATTAACTTGTTGTTGTTTTTTAGTTTTTTTAGGTATGCCTTTGGCGTATATCCTTGTCTTACTACATACAAAGTAGCATCGGTATGTTTTGAAATTATTTCTGCATCAGCTACTGGACCAATTGGAGCAGTATCAATGATGATATAATCAAAATATACTTCTAGATTTTTAAATAGTTGAGGTACTTTTTCGCTCAGTAAGAGTTCTGCAGGATTAGATGGAACAGGCCCTGAAGAAATAAACGATAGGTTTTCGTTGATATCTGTAGTTTGTACAATCATGGATGCATCAGCAGTTCCTTTTAGGAAATTGCTCATCCCTATTTCACTGTTTGCACGGAAAACGGGGCTAAGCTTAGGTTTGCGGAGATCCAATTCAATTAATACAACTTTTTTTCCTGTAAGTGCTAAACTAATAGCCAAATTGCCAGCAACAAAACTTTTTCCCTCTTGAGATACGGAGGATGTTATAAGGATTTTTTTATGTTCCTCATTAATTCCAACATAACTAAGTGATGTTCTTATTTGTCTGAATTGTTCTGCTATGAATGACTGTTCATTTTCGCTAATGATGATTGACTTTTTAGTGTGGTCATTTGATATTTCTCCTAAGATTGGCCATGAAATATATTTTTCTATCTCACTGCGCAAGTCAACATTTTTGGAGAACAATTCTTTCAGCGAAATGATAATTAGACCAAGTACCAATGCTGCCAATATTGCTGCTGAATACACTATGTTTCTTCCCGGACTAATAGGCTGTAATCCGGATGCTGCTTTTTCTACAATTCGGCTATCTGCAACAGCTGATGCGAAAGATAAGGCGGTCTCTTCTCTTTTCTGAAGCAAGAAAGTGTATATGTTGTTTTTGATAGCTTGTTGGCGGCTTATTTCTAGTAATTCCTTTTCTTTTTGAGGAATGGTTTGCAACATACCTGCAAACATGTTATTGTTGTTGTTGAGTTTGCTTTTGCCCGCTAAAAGGTTGCTTTTTTGGTTGCGTATGTTTTCTAAAATGTTAGGTCTTATTTTTTCGATTTGGTCTTTTATAGATACGACCATTGGGTTGTTTTCTCCAGTAGATTTTTTTAGTTTTTCTTCCTGCATTTCCAGGTCGTACATTTTTTGTAATAGCTGTGAAAGGACAACATCATTAACGCCAAGTGTAGATGGGACAATACCCATCTCTGCTTTTTTGGAAACAACATATTTCTCTACTTCCTCCATTACGGCGAGTTGCATATTTACCTCGCTTACTTTCATGTCATTAGCACCTACATTTGAAAGGTAAATTTTGCCTTGCTCACTTATGTCGGTAATGTTATTATAGCTTTTGTAGTTCTGAAGAGCAGTTTCGACAGAATCAAGCTCTATTACCAAAAAATGTAGCCTGTCTTCAACAAACGATAATGTGTTTTGTGCTAGCTCATTTTTATCATGTATAGCGGCAGAATTGTAACATCGGATGAGTTCCGTCAATATATCCACTCCACGCTTTGGCACTTCATCTTTCATCTTTAGATTGATAACAGATGATTGTTTGTTGGCAGCAGAGATATTGAGATTTTCGGAGATTTTAGCTACAGCTTCATCAGGAGTAATTAGTGAGAAGTATACAGGTTTTGCACCTATGTCCTTTTTGTACATAGGGTTTTTGATGAATCGGAGACTGTCCTTTCCAAATTTTACCCACGAATTAATAGGATATGTTTTATTTCTTACGATTACATCATTGTAGGAACTGTTGTATTTAAAGTATATTTTTTCTTGTGGAACTATAAATTCCGGTTGCTTTACTTCTACCAAAAGCGGTGATTTTGTATATGCTGGTTTACTTTTTATTTTACCTTGTTCGTAAACCGGGGCATATAGTTTTAAATTATTTACTACAGTATTCAGGAGATCTCTTGAATTCAAAATGACAATCTCATTCTCAACAATTTTTTTACTGCTGAACAAATCAAGCGATTGTAACATATCAGATTCGTTCAATCCTTTTTTGTCATCCTTTATTAATAATGTTGCAGATACCTCATAAACAGGCACTTTATAACTGAAGTAGAAAAATGCCCCTATGATACTAGCGACTACTAGAAACAGAAACAATGGCCAAGAGCGTAGGTACTTTGACGCCAAATAGGAAAAGTCGAAATCTTCTGCCTTTTCTATTTTATTCATACCGAATTTATTTTCCATATGATTGGGGTTTGTATTAGAATGAAAGGTTATTTCTTCAATAGCTTTTCACTTACCTGATAAAACGATATAAATTGTCTGGATATTGGATTTGTTTTTATTTTTTTTCCCAAAAGGAGAATTGCTTTTAAAAATGATTTTCAATAATTTGATAAAACCTATTGATTTATAAGTTATTAGGAAAGGAGTTTTTGTATTCTCAATTGTATTGAATGATTGGTTCTAAAATTGGCTAACAAAGAAAGCATTGATTTTATCCTTTAATTACGTCAAACAGATTTTCTAGCTTTAGAATTTTGAGTTACGGCAAAACAATTAAATTTGTGAATGAGACACGCATTAATAAATGTATATGAACAAAGTTATTAGGATATTTTTCTTGGTCTTTTGTTTTGCAATTTCATTTTCCCTGATTGGTCAGGAAAAACTGCAACTTAATAAAGAAGGTTTGCAGCTTGCTATTCAGAAAGCGAAAGAAGAACATAAGACCGTTTTTTTTATGGCCTATGCTTCTTGGTGTTCGCATTGTCAAAATATGAAGGAAAAGGTGTTTGCTGATCCTGCTGTAGCTAGTTACTACAACCAACATTTTATATGTACCGGAGATGATATGGAAGTAAGAGAAGGAATTAAGATTCGCGAAAAATATAAGGTAAAGTCATTTCCTACATTTCTCTTTATTGATTCAAGTGGAACACTAATTTATAGAATGGTGGGCGAATATGCTGCTCCAGAGTTTCTTGAGCATGGTAAAAGTGCTGAGAATCCTCAGAAGCAGCTTCCGTTTTTGAAAAAGCAATTTGAAAGTGACGTAGCCAATGGAGAAAATTGTTATGAATACCTGAAAGCATTAAGAAGGGGGCAAATGGATTACAATGATATAGCGAAGAAATATTTTGCAACTCAATCTGAAGCCCAACTTTTGACAGAAGTAAACTGGAAGATATTTGCAAACGGGATTACAGATATTGGTTCTAGGGAGTTTCAATTTGTATTGAAACATCAGAAGGAGTATGCTGCACTTACCTCAATAGAAAGAGTTGAGCGTAAGATTGCTGCAATGGTTAAAGATGTATTAACTCCATTGGTGATAAGTAAAAACAGTACTAATTATTTTTCTAGCCGAAAGTATTGCGAAAACACGAATTTGTTTAAAGTCGATTCTATTCTTTTTACTACAGATATATTATTCTATGAAAAGTCGGAAGATTGGGTAAGTTATAATAAAACTACATCGGCATTGACGGATACTTTCGTTCTGGATAACTATTCGCAATTAAAGCTGATAGCCTCCAATTACTATGTCCATAATCTAGACAATAGCCAATTAGCAAAAGCAGCTAAATGGGCATCCCGGTCGTTGTCATTGCATGAAGATTATGGCACTTGTGTTTTAACTGCCAACCTTTATAGAAAAGTTAATGATAATACCAATGCCTTATTAATGGCAAAGCGAGCAAAAGAAATAGCAGCTAAGAATAAATTGGCATCATCAGACGCAGACAAAATAATTAGTGATTTAGGAAAAGGTTAAGGAAGGATTATTTCTCATTTACAGTCATCCATTTTTAAAACGAGTGTTTACAATAGAAATTTGATTGGGTTTAATTGAATGTTTTTTAATATTTAGTTTAAATTTTACCAATTTAATTCTTGTATGGTTCTTTCCGTAAAATCATATTCCTTTGTAATTATTATTCCTTTGAGATACGCCCATGTTATTTAAATTGTTATGGGAGGGATAGGATACATTTTTAAATTGCTTGCCAGGCGAAGAATACCTTTTGTTTTGGAAAAACTATAATTCATTTCAAATGTCAGTCAATAAAGAAATAAAAAAGATAACCACCAATACTGTACTTAAGTTGAAGGTGAAGGGTGAGAAAATATCAATGATTACTGCCTATGATTTTTCATTTGCCAAGTTGTTTGATGAAGCAGGTATTGACATTATTTTGGTTGGGGATAGTGCAAGTAATGTAATGGCAGGTCATGAAACTACGGTTCCAATGACCCTGGATCACATGATTTATCATGCGCAATGTGTAGTGCGAGGAATAGACAGGTGTTTGGTAGTGGTAGATATGCCTTTCGGTTATTATCAATCCAATTCTGATATTGCGTTGGCATCAGCCATTAGAATAATGAAAGAAACCGGTGCACATGCTATTAAGCTAGAAGGAGGTGCAGAAGTAGTGGATAGCATCAGGCGCATTGTTTCTGCCGGAATTCCTGTTATGGGGCATTTGGGTCTAACGCCACAGTCTATTTACAAATTTGGGACTTACAATGTGAGAGCTAAGGAAGAAACCGAGGCAAACAAATTGCGCAGCGATGCACTCTTGTTGCAGGAAGAAGGTTGTTTTGCTATTGTATTAGAAAAAATACCAGCCATTCTTGCCAAAGAAGTAAGTGAAAGTCTCACTATACCAACCATAGGAATCGGCGCAGGGAAAGACTGTGATGGTCAGGTATTGGTAATGCATGATATGCTTGGAATTAATACTGAGTTTAAACCAAGGTTTTTGCGGACTTATCTTAATATGGCAGAGCAAATAAATGGAGCAGTTAAGCAATACATTACAGATGTAAAAGACAAATCGTTTCCTAATGAATCTGAACAGTATTGAATTAACTTATTGTCATTTAGAAAAAATAATTCTACGGTTCCTTAATATTTAAACCTCTTGATAAATCATTAAAAAGAAGGAATATTGCACTTCAAATAAAAAATGATAATTCTTTTATCATAAATTGTTTAATTTATCATTTCAACTTATAATTCATAACCAATATGGACTTTCTCAAAACACTTGGTATTCAAGAAAACAACAAAGGAGTTTCAACCGGTTATAACTGGCTTGAAAGCAACGGTGAGGTCATCACTTCATCATCACCTGTTGATGCCAAACAAATAGCCTCCGTTATTTCAGCTGATAAAGCGAGCTATGAAAATGTAATGGCAACTGCCCAACAAGCATTTAAAGAATGGAGAACATGGCCGGCTCCAAAGCGTGGTGAAGTAGTAAGACAAATAGGAGAAGCATTAAGAAAATACAAAGAGCCGTTGGGTAAATTGGTAAGTTACGAAATGGGTAAAAGCCTGCAAGAAGGATATGGAGAAGTGCAGGAAATGATAGATATCTGCGATTTTGCTGTGGGCCTTTCCAGACAATTGCATGGTCTAACCATGCACAGCGAAAGGCCTGGTCACAGAATGTATGAACAATGGCATCCGTTAGGAATAGTAGGGATCATTTCTGCATTCAATTTTCCAGTGGCTGTTTGGAGTTGGAATACGATGATTGCTATGGTATGCGGTGATGTTTGTATTTGGAAACCAAGTGAGAAAACACCACTTTGCGGTATTGCCTGTCAAAACATTTTGGCTGATGTATTGAAAGCCAACAATGTTCCGGAAGGTGTATCGTGCCTTGTTCAGGGTGGGCGAGAATTGGGGGAATGGTTATCCAATGATACGCGAATTCCTTTGGTTTCAGCTACGGGATCTACCAGAATGGGCAAGGCAGTTTCTGCTGCAGTTGGTTCAAGATTGGGCCGGTCGTTGCTGGAGTTGGGCGGTAACAATGCGATTATTATCAGTAAAGACGCAGATTTGGATATGTCCCTTATTGGATGTGTATTTGGTGCTGTGGGTACAGCCGGTCAACGTTGTACGAGTACAAGAAGATTGATTATTCATGAAAGTGTGTACGATACATTTAGAGATAAGTTGGTAAAAGCATATAAGCAATTGCGCATAGGTGATCCTCTTGACCAGCACAACCATGTTGGACCATTGATAGACCAGGATGCAGTGAGCTTGTACTTGCAGTCCGTAGAAGCTTGTAAAGCGCAAGGTGGTAAATTTATAGTTGAAGCAGGTGTTGTAGAAGGTGAAGGATTTGAAAGTGGATGTTATGTAAAGCCATGTATTGCAGAAGTAAGCAAAGACATGCAGATTGTACAACATGAAACTTTCGCTCCTATCCTTTATTTGATGAAGTATAGTTCGTTTGAAGAAGCAATAGAAATACAGAACGGCGTTCCTCAAGGACTTTCCTCAGCTATCATGACGCTGAACTTAAGAGAGGCAGAACAATTCTTATCTGTAACAGGAAGTGATTGTGGTATAGCGAATGTAAACATAGGCACTAGTGGTGCTGAAATTGGCGGTGCCTTTGGTGGCGAAAAAGAAACCGGCGGTGGTCGGGAAAGCGGTAGCGATGCCTGGAGAATTTACATGCGCCGCCAAACCAATACCATCAACTATACGGCTAGTCTGCCATTGGCACAGGGGATAAAATTTGATTTGTAGGAAATATTAATATTGGAGTAATTCTAGTAATTGTCATTTATTGCAAAAGGTTGTGTGCTCACAACCTTTTTTTTATACATAAATTTCTTTTACTAGATCAGATAATTATGGACCAAAGGTTTTCAACTGCATTATTTTTGCACTAAATAAGTAATCCTGTTACATACATTAAAAACTCAATAATTTGGCAGTTGTTATTTAGTTTCAAAACAAATTTTCAATACCATTTTTGTAGAAGGTGTTATTTTAAAACGATCGTCCATTCTATGCCCAACAACCCAAACAATTTTCTTATTCATTTCCAGCACCCATGCTTTTTCCTTGTCGGTTTTTGACAATTTTTGATCAATAAAAAATTTGCTGACCTTCTTTTTTTTCTTCATGCCCAATGGATAGAAATAATCACCTTGTTTGTATTTGCGAAGTAATAAAGGGAATTGGATGGTGGATGCATCGAATGCTGCAATATTTTTATCACCAGAAATAGCATAATGTGAAGCCGAAATGTTATCTATCAGTAATAATTTATTTTCAAACTTTATTTTTGATGCATCACTTTCTATCACAACATGATTGTCATCGGTTTCCGATTGCTTATTGGTGACGATCAACCACCTCCTGTTTTTGATGATCCTGTGGGTAGTTGATTCTATATAGCTTCCATTGTCTGCATCCATCAGTTTTATTATTTCATCTACTTGTGCAGCTGTATAATTCTTGGCCGAAATAATTTCCCAAAGTATCGTTCTATAGGAAGGGATTTTTTTTAACTTCAGGATTGGGATATGTTCTTCAGTTCCATTTATCTCAATGAGTTGGCGTTTGTATTCCTCAATGGCAGCATCGTAAATAACAGCAGTTTCAGACAATCGCTGTATGTTTTTTAAAATATTTTCTTCCACGCCAACATACACTTTGCTTATTGCAGGTAACATTTCATTTCTAAAATAATTGCGTGTATAGTAACTATTAGCATTGGACGAATCTTCTACATAAGCCAGGTTGTTTTCTTTTGCATATTCCAATATTTCCTCCTTGCGATAAGATAGAAGCGGCCTGTAAACATTTCTGGAAAGAGAACCCATCCCCGTTAGTCCTTTTAGCCCCGTACCTCTGAAAAAATTCATAAC